>CAYTPB010000039.1:0-5201 GCA_964439785.1 uncultured Gammaproteobacteria bacterium | reverse complement strand
TTAGACGATCTGGCAAAGAATTTCAGACATTTTTGCACCGATCTAATTTTGCTAAACCTGCTTCAGGGGGCAAAAAGTCTGGTCCTACCTTTATCTGTTGAGTGTAAAACAAATTAATGTAGAGCAGTGGAATTTTATCATAGATCAAGCTCCAATTCGACTCTATTTATGGTGTTTGAAAAATTCTACCTGCCTTAACCTGATTAAGGCTTTGAGCCTGGAAGAATATGGACCGCCTAAATTCCTTTTGGTCTTTTTGGATAAGACATAATACCCATCCCTTTTCTTAACTATCATACATTTATGTTAAGAAAGTTTTTTAAAAAAATAAAGATTTACTGTGACCGGGAAAAATAAATTTCCGATTGTTCCTCTTCCAGCGCCTCATCTTTTGTCTTAACTACCAGTCCGTCCCGGTGGACAGGCGGCGAATAAATTGTATAAAGCTTTAATGGTTTATCCCCTGTGTTTTTAAAATTATGGGGAGTTCCTGCCGGGACAAAGACAATGTCTGACTCTTTAAAGATGGATGTTTCTCCTTTAACTATCGCTTCCCCTTCTCCCTCCACCAGAAACAAAATCTGGTCGGTCACCGGATGGGTCTCCATCCCAATCTCCTCACCCGGTAGAAGGTTCATTAATACCACCTGTGATACATCCCCGGTATAAACCACTTTCCTGTAATTGTCATTTTCCCGGGCCAGCTTTTTTATATTTTCATGAAACATATTTTTCACCTCCTTTAATACACCCCTTATACTATTAAATGAGACCTTTTTCATTGATTCAGATCACAATCGGGTATAATATGGCTATGAAAGAGCCGGTCAGGCAAAAACTGGATCAATTTTTCTCCAACTTCAGAGCGCAAAAATACAAAAAGGGAGAGGTTTTAATTGAAGCAGACAAGGCGCCCGAGGCAATTTTTTATTTAACCGAAGGTGTAGTCAGAAGATATTCCATCTCCCCTCAGGGTGAAGAATTAAATTTAAATTTATTCAAACCCATTTCCTTTTTCCCCATGTCCTGGGTTTTAAACGATTCCATACCCCGGCATTATTTTGAAGCCCTCACTCCTTGTTTAGTCAGAAAAGCCCCCAAAAAAGAAGTCTTAAAATTTTTAGAGGAAAACCCGGATGTAATCTGGGACGCTATCCAAAGAATTTATAGAGGGATGGAGGGGTTGTGGGAAAAAATGGAAAATCTGATGGCGGGCAACGCCGAAAACCGTCTGGTTTCAGAGTTTGTAATTTTAGCCAAAAGGTTCGGTCAAAGGAAAGGGGGCGGATCAGTTATGGTTGATCTGAGATTAACCGAAAAAGATTTGGCCTCAGAATCCGGAGTCACCAGGGAAACTGTCAGCCGGATTATCCATAAACTGGAGCAAAAAAATTTAATTGAATTTAAAAACTCCACTCTTGTAGTTATGGATCTGGGAAAACTCCAGGATGAACTTCTAAATACCTGACCTCTGATATAATTAAACAGTGACTGATTTAAGCCAAAAACATTGTGTCCCCTGTGAATCATGGACCCCGCCAAAAACCCGGGAGGAAGCGCAAAAATTATTAAAGGACTTAAAAGGCTGGAAACTGGATGACAAAGACATTTTAAAAATCACCAAAAATTTCGAGTTTAAAGATTTTAAGGAAACCATGACCTTTATTAACAAAGTGGCTGACGTGGCGGAAAGCGAGGGCCATCATCCCGACATCTATATTTTTTATAACAAAGTTACCCTGGCCTTAACCACTCACTTCATAAAGGGATTATCGGACAACGATTTTATTTTAGCTGCCAAAATTGATAAATTAACCTAAAATATCTAAATCTTTGGAGACATCCGGGAAATCAGGGTATTTTTCCGCCACAACTTTTACCCTTTTTAAAGTTTCCTCTTCACCCAAAACTTCCAATGACTCAAAAAGCGGGGGAGTCACCAGCTGTCCTGACACGGCAATTCTGATTAGCTGGAACACATCAAAATTAGTCAGCTCATTATCACTGGCATACTTTTTAAAAGCCTCCTCAAAATCTGCAGTTTTCCAAGGCTTGGGTAAATCCTCCAAAACTTTTAAAATATCCCCTAAAGTTTTTTTCACCCTTGGCTCGTCCCCACCAATTTTTAACTTTTTAAAAGGAGCTAAATCATACTCCGGCGGATAAAAGAAAAAGTTAGTTAAAGGCACAAAGTCGGATAACTTTTTAATCCTCTCCTTAACCAGAGGCACAAGTTTTGAAATTTTATCCTTAAGCGGATGGTCCGGTAAAAACTCCTGAAGTCTTTTTTCTAATTCCTCATCACTCATTTTTCTGATGTATTCACCATTCATCCATTCCAGTTTGGTAATGTCAAAAATTGGATTGGTCACATGAACATCCTTTAAATCAAACTCTTGAATCATCTCCTCCATAGATAACATCTCTTTCCCTGACTTCGGAGTCCAACCCAAAAAAGCCATATAATTTAAAATTGCTCCGGGTAAAAATCCATCTTTCCTAAATTCGGACACAGCTTTAGCTCCATGCCTCTTTGAAAGCTTGGCTTTATCGGTCCCCAAAATTATCGGCAAATGAGCATATTGTGGGACCCCCCAGCCAAAAGCTTCAAAAAGTTGGACATGCTTTGGAATAGATGAAATCCACTCAGCTGCTCTAATAACCGGATTTGTACCCATCAAATGATCGTCTACAATATGGGCCAGATGATAAGTGGGATACCCATCAGACTTTAAAAGAACAAAATCCTTCTGATCTTTATTGGGAAATTCTATTTTCCTGTTACCCACCAAATCCATAATTCCTGTTGTTCCTAAAGTGTTCATCCTAAACCAAATTGCTCCTTCTTTCTCGTAAGCCTTGCCTTCATCAACCAACTTTTTGGCATGCTCCTGATAGATTTTTAATCTGCTGGATTGGACAATGGGCTCACCTTCAAAATCTAAACCCAACCATTTTAGTGACTCAATAATATCCTCTGTCGCCCCTTCTACAAATCTATTTCTATCGGAATCCTCTATTCTCAAATAAAATTTCCCATTATTTTTCTTCGCCGCCAAATATTCATACAGAGCAGTCCTAACTCCTCCGATATGCATAAACCCGGTTGGTGACGGAGCAAATCTAGTTATAGTTTCCATGGATGTCATTATATTACAGCTAATATATAAAGTATAATGAAACTAAATGACACTGACCCAGACTGCTGCCCTGACTAAAAGAGGACTTTTAGGTTTTGCCATTTTTATCATGGCCTCAATTGTCGCCTTTACCGGTTATAGGATTTATAAAACTTATTACTACCAGCCCCCTCCGCCCCCGGAAGAACAACCCACTACCAAATTTGGAATTTTACCCAGGCCCAATTTGACTGAGTCCTCATCTTCGGCCGCCCTAGCCTATTCTTTGGACACCCCCACCGGAGGATTCCCTAATTTTCCCAAACTGATAAAAGTTTATTTTGTCCCCCAGCTCGGTACCACCCTCCTGGCTCCGGAAAAAATCCAGAACCTGGCAACCATTTTGGGTTTCCCCAATGGCCCGGCAATTGAAAATGTCACCCAGTACCACTTTACCGACCAAAACGGCGGAAAACTAACCATCGATTTAAATTCGGCCAATTTTTCCTTTGACCGGCCCGCCACCGACAGTGCTACTTTAACCCAGGCTACCCTGGACAACCAGGACAAAATTATCTCGGATTTTAAAACCTATCTGACCAATAAAAATTTACTGCCCCCTTCCCTGGAAAAGGGCCGCGGAGCCGTCACTTACAACGCCTCCACCCAGGGGGCCTCCGACCATGCCCTGGTTACAATCTGGCCGGAGGATCTTGATAACTACCCGATACTCACTCCAAAGTATACCCAAGGGTTAATCAATGCTACTGTAACAAAAGCGGCCCAGGAAAATTATAAGTATGTCAGTATAAATTATACCTTCTGGAATCCGGACCCTGAATCCGCCTCCACCTATCCTTTGAAAAAAATTGACCAGGCCTACTCCGAACTGCAAAAAGGCCCCTCGGACATTATCTTAAAACCCGGCACCCAAACCGTCTCCATCACCAAGGTTTATCTGGCCTATCTTGAAACACAGGATTATTCCCCCTACATCCAACCAATCTATGTCTTTGAGGGTCCCTCATTTGCCGCTTACGTCCCGGCCATTGCAGATAATTTTTTAAGTAAGTAACTACTTTTTCACCCAGGTATAGTTCCTATAAATCCAATTCATTAACTGGGCAGTCTCACCAAATCTGTTGGTGGAATCAAGTACCACAGTCAGTACTTCATGGTTTTCCCTATCCACCAATCCCACAAAATTTTCCCCCGCCCCGGGGGTAGTCCCCGTTTTCATTCCCACCACCCCGTTTTGGTCAAGCAACTCATTTAAATTATGCAGTAAGTGCTCCTTAGTGTCATCAATCGAAGTTACCAAAGTTTCCTTGGTGGAAACCACCTTGGCAATCTCCGGGTTCTGGGCAGCCTGGGTGGCAATCCTGGCCAAATCATAGGCGCTGGAATACTGCATCGGGCTATCAAACCCGGCCGGGTTCTGGAAATGGGTATCCGCTAAACCCAAAGCAGAAGCTTTAATATTCATCTGATCCACAAAATTCTTAATTCCCCCCGGATAATTTAGGGCCAGGGTAAAGGCCGCATCATTTCCCGAATCAAGCAGCATCCCGTAAAGCAGACTCCTGAAGGAAATCTTCTCTCCGGCAGATAACCCCATGACCGACCCGCCCACCAGGGCCTGGGGATAAACCGTCAAAACATCTGATTGTTTATAATAATCAATCGCAATTAAAGCTGTCATCAGTTTGGTGGTTGATGCCGGCAGCATCCTGGAATGGATATTTTTACCGAATAAAATCTGGCCGGTCACTAAATCCTCCGCCAAAACCGCATTGGATGAAAACTCTGGGGGAATCAACCCCAAACTCTCTATTACAATCTGGGGCTTGGTTTCAGCGCCTAAAACAGAGGGACTTTGGGCGGGGGAAGGTAAATTGTTTGAAGCCAAAATATGGCTCTGGACCAAATCGGCCGTTTGGGGAATCATCAAAAGTGATAAAGTAGCCAAAACAAAAATCCCAAAGGTAATACCGATAACTTTTAGGGAACTTTTGTCCATAATATTAATGGGTCTAGATAACTTTAGAGAGGATTTTCCCTAAAGTTTTTCAGTAACTCAGT
>CAYTPB010000038.1:0-5222 GCA_964439785.1 uncultured Gammaproteobacteria bacterium | reverse complement strand
TCATTCCCAAATATGTCAGTTGAATCAGGACCACTCCCTTGCGCCGAACTGGTTTTTAGACTTTCAATTGCCCTTGAATTAAAAGAGGCTCAGCACCCCCTGGTAGCGGGCGGCATAATTTCCAAAAGAGCTCCCCAGGACTACCGGGAAATTCCGCCGGTCTTTAGGATAGCCGACTGGGATGACCTTTTAAATGTCACACTGACGGCTGAGGGCCCCAGACTGGGAACGGGAGTAAGAAAAACTACCATATCATTAGAACACGATGCAGCGGACGAAGTTTGGGAAATAGAAGAGACTCCAAAAGGTATTACCTACACAATGCTTCATGCCCTTCCCTCACCTCTGATTAACAAGGCCGGTACTCTGCCCAGATACCCCAAAAGGAGGGTTCTGGAACTTGCCTTTAAGCAAGAACCTAAACAACCAGCAATAATTGATATATCTAATATTAACAAAAATAGATCCAGACTGGCTGACATCATGATGTTTGCTTCCCTTAACGACGCTCTGGAACTCTGGACTGAGTTTGTAAATATACTCCAGGCAAGTTAAAAACTGTTTAATAGATTACTTTTTCCCCAGGAAGAAATGATGGAATAAAACGGCAGCTAAAATAATAATCCCGACTACCGGTAAAACAAAAAGTAAAACTATTCCCACAAGTCCCAACCCCAGCTTCACATGTTTAGTACTCAATCTGCTTTTTCCGGCACTCCTCTTTGGCATATATTTATAGTAAGTTATCAAACAAACAACTTACAAGTGGCAAAATTGATCCAAGCCTAGCCTATATTAATATCTTGACAGCTATTTCAAAAAAAGAGTATGTTACTTTAAGAAATGCCAGGCGAAAGAGATTTTAGAGAACTACTCACAGAACAAAATTTCCATCAAAGTCATGTTTGTGTCGGCTTGGATACCAACATTGACAAAGTTAATACCATGATTGCCTCTTTAGGCAGAGACCCCAATTTATTAGGATTTGATCCGGCTGATTGCTCAACCGATTCAGACCTGGTCCTCTCTTACAACAAAATGATTATAGATACCACCGCAGATTCCTCACCTGCCGCTTACAAACCTAATATGGCTTTTTATAGGAGACTCGGTCGGGTTAACGGTTGGGTTTTGGGCGAGACAATCAAATACATTCACGAAAGAGTCCCCAAAGCTGTTGTTATTGCTGATGCAAAATATGGTGACATTGGCCCCACTAACGCCGGATATGTCCAGGAAGTATATGATGACCTAAAAGCCGACGCTGTAACAGTTCACAACTACTTGGGATCAGAGGCTATGAAACCATTCCTCGACCGGATAAACAAGGGCGTTATTGTTTTAGTTAGAACCTCCAATAAAGGTGGTGGCCAATTCCAAGGCTTGAAAGTGGAAGATCCATTTTCCGGTCAAACCAGAAAACTGTTTGAGGTAGTTGCGGAAACTGTCGTCAGAGAATGGAACTACAACCGAAACGTTGGAGTTGTTGCGGGCGGAACTTATCCTTATGAAGCCAGAATAGTAAGGGAAATTGTTGGACCGAATATGCCAATTTTAATCCCCGGGGTTGGAGACCAGGGTGGCAAAGCTGATGTCGTTGTTCCCCTAGCTTTAAGAAAAGGTCAATTAGGAGTTATTAACTCCTCGGGAGGAATTGATTTCCCTAAAGTCGGAGAAAAAGAAACCCTGCCATTTTCCGTAAATAGAGAAGCTGAAAAACTTAGGCAAGAAATAGTCACGGCCCAAAATAATGCCTAACCCCGAACTTACCCAATCTCAGCAAGCATTGGCTGATTCCCTTTTAAGCACTAAAACAGAAGCAAAAGTGGGCAGAAGGAGAAAAAATCCTGACGGAAGTTACGAACTTTATACCACAGTTAGGCCAACCAGCCCAATTGATTTCCCGGTCAATGATGAGGAGTTTGCCCTGAAATCCCACGAACACAATATTGAAGATCCATTATCCCCAATTTACATAAATTTACGCAACCTGCCTGAAGACCTCCTAAGTTAAGTCGCTCAAACTATGGCTGAACTTCCTTTAGAAGAAAAACCCGATGTCTGCGTAGGTATCCCTGAGGCGGGCTACCCGATTGCTGACAGATATTCACTCGTATCTGGAATATTATCAGTCAGAGTTTTAGGAAAATCTACCTCCGGTACCGGCCGCCAGATTGTGCCTATGCCATTTGCTACCAAAGTTGGAGAAGGTAAAACTGCTCTGGTGGTAGATGATCTGATTACCAAAGCCGACAGCAAATTTGAAGCTATACATGCATTGGAAGAGCTCGGTTTTAGGGTTACAGGTGTAGCAGTCTTGTTTGACAGGGAACAAGGCGGAGCAGGACAACTGCAGGATGCCGGATATAGATTATACGCACCGTTAAGACTAACAAACACATTGGATTATTATTTGAAAACCAGCCAAATCACTCAAGAGCGTTATAACCAGGTAATGGATTATCTCAGTAAACCCCGCCAAGCTTGACTCCAGGCTTGACTAAAGCTGTTAAAAACTCTATTATTCATTTTTGACATGACAGCAGACCAAAAACCGGGACTAAAAATTGAACTGCCTTCTTTCGCCTTTGCCGGCGAATTTACCTCGCCTGCCAAACCGCTTGATGAATCAAAAGGCAAAGGATTTATAGTAAAAAATCTGGGTGGCAAACAGGCCGATGTTTATTTAAAATCCTACGGTGATGAAAACTATATCCCAAGACAAGGGCTTATAACTGTGGTATGTCAGGATAAAACCCGCAACGGCTTTGCCTTTATTGAGGACGCATCAACCATATCTTTCTGGCTAACCGATGTAAAACTAAGGCTAGCCTTCCCTCGTAGCGCCTTTTTACCCACTCCGGAAAAAAAGAAAATTGTTACCTTCGCTTTAGCGAGGAACAATCAGCATGCCCGGCCAATTTACCGCTCAGACATTGATTTTAACCGCTCCCAGATCCATCTCCTGGGTATGTTGTTATCACCCGAGGAAGAAACCTTACAACGCCGCCGGTATGAGCTCTTGGGTAAAACTGACCCCGAAAAGTTATCTAAAACCAAAATAAACGAAGAAATGTCCCACCTTGATAGATGGTTCATCTATTTAAGCCATCTAACCCAAGCCATCAGGGAAGGTACACCCAAACCGATCCAGCCTTTAAACAGGGTTGTCCTGATTGATGCGGCCTTTGGCCTCCCTTAACTTCCCTTTTAAAAAATTTTAGGCTAAAATAGGCTTTAGAATGGCTAAAAAGAAGGACGAGCAGACTTTCGAGGAAAAAACCGCACCCCATGACAGCTTTGCCAGCCTCCACCGCTCTTCCACCAACCGGATTATTGCCGGGGTAGCCGGCGGCTTAGGCGAGTATTTTGGCATTGACCCTACCATCATCCGGATTATCTTTGCAATATTAACTTTCTTTGGCGGTTCCGGTATTTTAATTTATCTTTTGCTTTGGTTAATTATGCCAAGTGAAACTGCGACATCCCAAAACCCCAAAGACCATTTCCGGGAAAATGTGGAGGATTTTAGGGAAAGCGCCCACCGTTTTGCCCAGGATTTCAGGATGAACCAAAGCCGAAATGAATCCCGAAAATGGATTGGGATAATAATCTTAATTTTGGGATTTTTATTTTTGCTCGATAATTTCGGCATTTATACCGGCTGGTATATTTCCCGGTTATGGCCGCTCGTTTTGATATTTTTCGGCCTGATTATTTTAGCCAGATGAAGGAAGAAAACACTGTCCAACAAACTGAGTTTAGAAGTTACCACTACCGCCACGGGGTGGTAGGCGCCTTAATATTGATCGGAATCGGTCTGATTCTGCTGCTTTATAACTTGGGTCTCCTGCCGCTCGATATCTGGCAAAATCTCTGGCGTTTTTGGCCGGCCATCCTAATTTTAGCCGGACTGCAAATGGTCATAGGCAGAAGCCGGGGAGCCAATATTATTGTTTTATTAGTCGGGCTTCTGTTTATAGCCTTAATAATCCTACTGTCTATGGCACCAGGAAACCCCCAGGTCAATTCCTGGTTTAACCAATATCTGCCCGGTTTTATGAACCAAAACACGTTCCGCCATATGGACCAACAGTATTAACCCGTTGAGAAATCTACTTTTTAAACAACTTCCCCCTGGTATCAAAAAATAGCGCCAGGGATGCCCCCAAAAGTCCGATATCCCTAACTGTAATATCCGTAATGCCTGATGAAACTAAGATGGCTATTAGCTGAACAACACAGACGGCTGCAGTAAGCTTTACAAACTGCCCTAAAATTAATAAAAGCCCTAAACCTACGTCTAAATATGAAGTAAATTTCATTAAAGTAACAGGGGAAACCGGCAAGAGTTTAACCACCCAATCCTGTAAAAAGCTGGCCCAGGCCCTGGGGTCCTGAAAAATCTTTACCCCAATCCACAAAAAAGTCACTCCCAACCCCAGCCTTAAAAAAGTAATACCTTTAATCTTCACACATTAATTGTTGCAAAATTTCTTGAAAAAATAAACAATTATAAAAGGAAATTTAAATGTCCGAAAATACTAAATCTGCAATTGTCATCATTTTAATTATTCTCTTCTACCCCTTAGGTCTCGTCCTAATGTGGTTCTGGACAAAATGGCCTTTATAGTTAAAGCTAATTATTACCTTTCCCATAATCCTAACATTTGTTTACATTTTTATCGCCCGGCCATTCAAAATATCAGGGCCATCCATGGCTCCAAATTATCAAATTGGTCAGTACTACCTCACAAATGAAATCTCCTATAGATTTAATCATCCGCAAAGAGGAGATGTAATTGCCTTTGCAAGTACTAGACATTTTGGCCAAGTCAACATAAGCAGAATAATTGGGCTCCCCGGTGAAAATATACTGATAAAATCAGGACAAATATATATAAACAATTCCCTTCTCCTTGAACCATACCTCCCACCTAGCACAGAAACTACACCTGGAAAATACTTACCTGAAGGACAAGAAGTTACACTTGGTCAAAATCAGTATTTTGTAATGGGCGATAACAGAAGCGGAAGTGAAGACTCTAGAAGTTTTGGTCCTATCTCAGGAAATAGTATTATTGGAAAATTTACTCTTAGATACCATTAAGAATTTTACCTCTTTGGGGATTGTTTCTTGGCGCGGGCGCGTCCGGCATTACCGACTTTTCTTCTTTCCCTGGCTCTTGGGTCACGGGTTAAAAGCCCGGCCTCCTTCAGCG
>CAYTPB010000037.1:0-5606 GCA_964439785.1 uncultured Gammaproteobacteria bacterium | reverse complement strand
GGTTGTAACTGCCTATTCTGAAGAGAAATTCCCCCTCAAGTCTCTGGATATGGCTGCGTTCAAAGTCTACAGAACAATTGGCAATGTTGCCGGGGAAGAAGGGATTTCCTTCAAGGGGATGCAGTACAGAAAAGATATCACTGCCAACGCCGAACTCCCTCCATTTTAATCTGAAGCCACTAAATCTTTTATTAAAGCTAACTTTTCAGGTATAATTCTCCTCGTGACCCAAAAAGTTAAGGAGATGGCGCCTAAAATATGGGATGTCATCCAAAAATCTAACAATGTCCTGCTTCATTTCCATCCGAGCCCTGACCCGGACACGGTTGGTTGTTCTCTCACCATGCTTGAAGCACTGGAGGGCTTAGGTAAAAAAGTGACCCTGATAAAAGGTGACTCCGAACTCCCGGTCTGGGTGACAAAACTCCCCGGCGCCGAAAAGATCGTCCAAAAAAATTATTTTGAGATTGACCCTAAAGAATATGACCTGTTTTTAATTATGGATACAGCTTCTCCCAACCAGGTCTCAAAAGTTGATGAGGTCACGTTTCCAGACAGCATGACCACAGTAGTAATAGATCACCACATCAGCAATACCGGTTTTGGAAAAATTGTCCTGATAGACACAAATTATATCGCCAACTCCCAGATAATTTATGATCTTTTAAAAGAGTGGGGAGTGGAAATTACCAAAAACATGGCCGAATTGCTCTACCTTGGGATGTATGTTGACAGCGGCGGTTTTAAATATTCCTTAACTACCCCCGATACTCTAATGGCTGCAGCTGATCTGGCAAAAATAAACCCGGAATTTTCAAAATTAATCTTTGAGTATGAAAACAACAGTGACCCTAAAAGAATAATTTTTGAAGGAATGGCACTCAGCAGTATTGAAAGCTACTTTTCAGGCAGGGTAGCTATCTCCACTGTTAATTTAGAGCAGATGAAGGAAAAGGGGATTGAGCAAAAACATACTCAGGGAGTGGATATTGCCAACATCTTAAAATCAGTGGTTGGCTGGGATATCGGCATCAGTTTCTTTGAAAAGGACCCTGGGGAAGTCAGCTGTAGCTTTAGGACAAGAGACCTCCAAAAATATGATCTCTCAAAAATAGCTACCCTTTTAGGCGGGGGAGGACACCGCGGCGCAGCCGGATCTCCGATTAAAAAACCCTTTGATGAAGCTAAAAAATACCTGCTGGAAAAATTAGCTGAAACTTATCCTGATTTGGGGACCCCCTAAAATTCATACTGGTTTTTTACAATTATCTAGTATACTCAAAGCCATGAGAGTCAAGAAATATCCCCAATCCCACCTCACAATCTCTGACGGCACCTCAAAAATTGCCATTGATCCCGGAAACCTCACCTTCACCCAGGGATTTAAGCCTGAAGAGTTTGTAGATTGTCAGGCTTTTTTGATCACCCACCAGCACGCCGACCATATGGATCCGGAAAATATTAAAGCCGCGGTGGGCGGCAAACCGGTTTTTGGCAATCAGGATGTAGTTAATAAACTTTCTGAGTTTAACGTCAGTGCCACGGTAATCACAAACGGCCAGGAATTTGAGGCCGGCGGTTTTAAAGTTAAAGCTGTTGATTTACCTCACTGTAAAATGCAGGATGGCACGGAGGGTCCTCCTAACACCGGATTTATCATTAACGGCGTGCTTTTTCACCCCGGAGACGGAGATGTTGCGCCTGAGGGCATGACTTCCGAGGACTTGGCTTTGCCTATTGCCGGCCCCACCATTACTTTGGATGGGGCGCTAAAATTTGCCGAGGATGTCCAGGCCAAGGTGGTTATCCCTATCCACTACGATTACTTCAAAAACGACCCTGAAGAGTTCAAAAAAATGGCCGAACCCGAAGGTATAGAAGTCCGCGTCCTCTCCGCCGGCCAGGAAACGGAAATCTAATTATGAAAACCATCCCGAACTTAAGGCTGTCATCCTGAATTCATTTCAGGATCTGCTAAATGAATACTGAAACCAGTTCAGCATGACATTAAAAGGTCTTCTAAATTTGGATTAACTGACTTGATTAGGTTGATCTTCCATTCTCTATGCCAATTCTTTAACTGTTTTTCTCTTGTTATAGCTTCATTAATGTTTGGATATTCTTCAAAGTAGATTAGCTTTTTTAGGTGGTACTTTTCAGAAAACCCTTTTGCTAGACTTTGTTTGTGTTCTTCAACCCTTCGCTCTAAATTATTTGTTACTCCTATATAAAGTGTCGTGTTAGTGAAATTGGTCAGTATATAGATATAATATGCTTTAGTCATACAGATTCCGGATCGAGCCCGGAATGACATTATAAGATAAAAACTTAAAAATGAAAGTAGCTTTAGTTCATGATTATTTAAGGGAATACGGGGGGGCGGAGAGGGTAGTGGAGGATTTGCACAACCTCTTTCCAGATACCCCTGTATATGTGGCTTATTTAAGGCCCGAGGGTTTAGGGCATCACTGGGAGAGACTAAAAAAATGGGACATCAGAACTTCCTGGATGCAAAAAATGCCCTTTGCCAACAAATTTATCTCACCTTTCAGGATTTTTGCCCCAAGCGCCTTTGAAAGCTTTGATTTATCCGAATATGACGTAGTAATTTCCTCCTCCGCCATCTATTTTGCCAAGGCTGTAATTACTAAACCCGAAGCCGTTCATATCGCCTACATCCACACTCCGCCCCGCTACCTTTATGGCTATGTCACAAGTTACAACTATAAAAAACATTGGTGGACCAGGTTTGGCGGAGAATTTGCCAACCACTTTTTAAGGCTGTGGGATTTTGAGACCTCCCAGCGGCCTGATATCTTGGTGACCAACTCCAAAGAGGTCCAAAAAAGGATCCAAAAGTTTTACAGAAGGGACTCAATTGTCATCCACCCGGGCGTGGATATTGAAGGCTTTAAAAAAGTCAAAAAGGCCGGCGGAGGTTACTTCCTGTTTTTGGGCAGGTTAGTCAGGGGCAAGGGAGTTGAAGTAATTGTGGAAGCCTGCACCAGGTTAAATCTTCCACTTAAAGTGGCCGGGTCGGGCCCGATTTTAGGGGAACTTAAAAAACGGGCTGGCAAAACCATAGAATTTTTGGGCCAGGTGTCAGAGGAGGAAAAAATTAAGCTTTACTCGGGCGCCACCGCCTTTATTTCCGCCTCGGAAGACGAGGATTTTGGCATTACCCAGATTGAGGCCATGGCTTCCGGCACGCCGGTTATCGCCATCCGGGCCGGCGGTTATCTGGAGACGGTAGTTGAGGGGAAAACCGGTGAATTTTTTGATTCCGAGGGCCCTTCATCCAGCTTTAAAGCTCCCTTTAATGAGCAAACAGTCCTAAATTTAATGGCAGTTTTGGAAAAATTTAATCCCCAAAAATACCAAGAGGAAGATATTAGGAGACAGGCTGAAAAATTTTCCCGCGATAACTTTAAAAAACAGATGCTGGAGCTGGTAGAGAAAAGTTACAAGACCTTAATTTAAATGCTTCCCAAAGTTTTTCCTCAGGAATAAAGATAAGGCCACAAAAGCTAATCCATAGGCTATAAAAACCGTTGGAGTGGGAACTTTTTCGGTCACCAAAGCAATTATTAAAACAGGGATTGGGGCGATAGCGGAGGAGGAAATGGTCACCAGGGAAAAAATCCTCCCCAGCATCTCCTGGGAGGTGTTTTCCTGGAGAATTGTCCTGGGGTTAACCGCCACAAACACTATTGCCCAGCCAATTATGGCCGCCCCGGCAGCCGTCAAAATCCTTAAAGTGGAGTAGGACACAAAATGGGTTAAAACTCCCAAAATAAAAATTATTGCTCCAAAAATAACCATTGAGAAAAAAATGGTCTTTCCCCGGCTGACCCTCTCCTGCAGTTTTCCCAAAACCGAAACCCCGGCCCCTAACCCCAAAATTAAAGGTATCACCAAAAAATAGCTGGTGGCAGTTGGTGGAAGTTTAAGGTAAGTCCTGACAAAATCTATAAAAAGGATGGATAATAATCCGATGTTAAATTCCACCAGCGTCAAAAGTAGCAGTGATAGATAAATTTTTTCCTTTTTTCTGGCTAAGTCCATCACCTCGGCGGTTAAAGCTAAAGTTTTAGCTATAAAATGGCTGCCGTTTGCCACCGGTTTTAGATGGGTGATATTTTTCATACTCAGCCTCAGGAAAAAACCAATAGCGGTTAAGGCTCCGGCTGCCAAAAACGCCGCCCTGGCGCCGTTATTCCCAATCCCTCCCGCAAGCTCTATTAAAGGCCCGGCCAGCGCATAACCTAACATCACCGATCCTAAAGCCGTAAAAAGAAATAGCGAATTGGCCTTTTCCAGCTGTTCCCCGTCCACTATTAAAGGGATGGTGGCCGCCTCAGCCGGGGTAAAAAACTGGGCAATAGAGGCAGATAAAAAGGCAATTAATAAAATTCCTCCCACATGCCCGGAAAAAAATGCATAAAGCGAAAAAAGAACCGCCAAAGAAATATCGGTCATAAGCATCAACTTTTTCCTGTCTGTTAAATCAACTATTGCCCCGGAAAAAGCCCCTACCAAAAAAGCCGGCAGCGTTAATGAAGCATAAAGAAGCGCCACGGAAAACCTGGAATTGGTCAAAAAATTTATCAGCAAAAGAGCCGTAAAGTTGGACATATTAAAAGCCACCTGAAGCAATACCTGGTTGCCCCAGAGCCTTAAAAACTGGCTGTTTTTTAAAATCTCCACAGATCAATTATCAAAGTAATTGTCACTATTTTCCAGATAGCAGATAATAGGTAGGAGTGGACAAATGCTTCTAAATCACCGGACTTTAAATATCATCCTGATTGATACTCCTAAAAAATTAATGCTGTTTGACCGTCTCAACCATGAGGCCAAAATCCTCCTGACTTTAACCGGTCTTTATTCCTTAAGTTTGGGGCTGTCTTCGATTTTTATAACTTTGTTTTTGTATAAGGTTGATAAAAGTTTTTACCAGCCGATGCTTTTTAACCTTGGGACTTACATCGCCTTGGTCATAGGTTTTGTTTTGGGCGGCCTGCTTCTTAGGAAAATTTCCATTAATTTACTCTTGGGAATAAGTTTCATTTTATTTTCGCTCTTTTTTGCCTCCATCGTCATCCTGGGAGATGGTAGCGCCAGGTTTGCCCTGCCCTTAGGATTGTTTTACGGTTTATCAAGCGGATTTTTCTGGCTGGTCAGGCACCTTTTAGAGTATGAAACCACCTACGACGGAAACCGGAACAGATTCTTTGCCGCCGCATATATCATCGCCACTTTAGCGGCTATTATTGCGCCTTTGTTGGCCGGATTTTTCATTATTGCCGGTGAACAACAAAACTTTCCCGGTTACCTGGTAGTTTTCGCCATTTCCTCGCTTTTAATGCTGGGGGCCGGAGTGGTGGCTTTTTTCCTGAAAAAGGAAATCGGGCTGGAGTATAACCTGTCGGATCTTTTAAGGCTGGATAAATACAATAAAGACTGGTTTTCAATTGAGCTGACCCAATTTGTCCAGGGTTTAAAAGAGGGCTCGGGGCCGATCCTGGTGACACTGGCTTCGTTTTTCATCGAAGTTGTTTCAAAACTCAATATCTTCTAATATAGCTTCAGTTTAAGGTAGATTT
>CAYTPB010000036.1:0-5642 GCA_964439785.1 uncultured Gammaproteobacteria bacterium | reverse complement strand
ATCTGAGACAGGGCGTTAACATTTTCCGTTTCCAACTGGGTGATTTCTATCTCAACTTTGGTGATGGCTTCATTTCTTTTATTTTCCCTCTCAAGTAATTTTTTCTGGACCAGCGCCAGTTCATCTTTAACCTTAATCAGCGAACTTCTTTTTATCTCCAGATTCTGTTTTGTTTTTTGGAGGTTTTGAAGTTTTAGGTAATTTTTTTCAATCTCCTCTTTTTTGTTTAATATGTTTTGGTATTCTTCCTTGGCTTTATTTTTTAACTCAACCTGGGTTTTTAGCTCATCCAGTTCTTTTTGGACTTCTTTAAATCTTTCTCCTTGCTCCTTTAAGGTTTCAATTTGTTTTTCAATTTTTTGTTTTTCACTTTCCAATTCTTTTATTTCCGCTTCCTTGTCTTTTAATTCTTTTTGGGCGAGCCTTCCCTCCTCGGCAATTTGGGATAAATTTTTCTCCCGATCTTCTTTTTGGGAGAGTTCGGTTTCTATTTCCAAAAGCTGATAATCAAGCAGTTGGAGTTTGGTCTGGGCCTCTTTGGAGCGATCCTTGGCCTTTTCCTCTAACTTGTCATAATGGTCCAGCCCTAAAATATCCGCCAAGATTCTTTTTCTGTCGGTCGGACCCTTGGTGGTAAACTCATCGGCATGGCCCTGGCGCAGAAATGCCGAGTTGGAGAAAGTTTCAAAAGTTAAATGAAGGGTATCAATAATTTTTTGCTGGGTGGCTTTTATAGTACCCTCGGTTAAATTGTGGGAGTTTGACCAAAATTCCAAAGCTGTGTGGCCGCCTGATTTTTTGGAGCGGCGTCTTTTAACGGTATAGATATGACCGTCGAGTTGGAAGGAGAGTTCAACATACATCTCCTGTGTTCCTAACCGGATTAAATCATCCGATGAATCCCCGGCCCGGGAGACGCCCCAAAGGCACCAGGTGATTGAATCAAGGAGAGAGGATTTACCGGCGCCGTTTAAACCGGAGATGGCGGCCATATGGAAGCGGGTGAAATCCAACTCGGGCGGACTTTCACCGTAGGATGTAAAGTTAGAAAGTTTTAAATGGGTAGGTATCATGTTGGTAAAAAGTCTAGCACTGCCCGATAGAAGGATGAATACCGTTTAATGAGAGGATGTTTCTGCCAGTCGCTATTCCAAGGTCTTCTTATTAAATAGGTTAAGGTTCCATTATTTGAGAGGGCTTCTACAACTGAGAGGGTATCATCAAAAGCAGCAGCTGCATCTATTTTTTGTGCGGCATTAACTTTAAATTCTGTTCCTTCTAAGGCTGAGGGTCGATTATGGATCTCGGCAACAAATTCCATAAAGCCATATTTTTCCAACCAATCATGGGTGACTTGATGTAATAATTTTTTACGAGATGAAGCTATATGTATTTGGAATCCAGCTTTGGTTAAAAGTTCCATTCCGGTTAATGCTTTTTTAAAAGGTTTAGATGTTGCTATGAGTTCTGGTTGGGTTAGAAAGTGGCTGACTATCTGTTCCCATTCCCCACCTTCTCTGTCCAAAGATCTGAACTGATGATATCTGAATTGTGTAGTAGGTAATTTATTGGCATGGTGAATAAATAACCTTTGGGTGGCACTTAGAGTATCATCAACATCAACCAAGACTGCTCTTTTTAATTCCATCAATCTAATAATTTGGCAGCGAAATCTTCCAGTATTTTCTTTTTTTCCGGGGTGTATTTTTTGGTTTCAAAATATTTTCTTAAGGCTTCTACCGGGGTCAAAGTTTCAACGTCTTCCACCTCAATCCTTTGCCTTTCTTTTCTTTCAACATTCCGGGAAATACCGGCAACGATGTGGGCGGGGGTTAAGGCTTTTTTGATTTTATCCATCTGAAGCGCTTCTTCACATTCAGCCGGGATGTTAATTATCAGCCGGATAATCTTTTCATTAATATCTTGTTTTTGGATTTCTGATAAAACGGTTTGGGTGGGGTCTTTGTCATCACCTTTTAGGTTAACGGTGACGGTTAAAAAGTCGCGGCAGTCGGTTTTAATAAATTTATAGCCGGCTTTGTTATTTTCAATTTCAACCAGACAGACGCCCTTGTCTTCCTTTTCCTCGCCAAAGTCGATCCGGTGGGGCGAGCCGGCGTAAACAATCAGGGGAGAGTCGCCCTTTTTTGACAGGACCTGGTGTTTATGGATGTGGCCCAGGGCAACATAAGAGATTCGCCGGTCCTGCAGGAGGGATAGGGGAATGGTGACATCATTTTGGATAGCCATGCCTTTTTCCGAGCCGTATTCGGCGCCGGCTACCTCGGAGTGGGACAAAAATATGGCGGGGGAGCCAGGGGTGATTTTTTCATAAAGTGAGAGGAGTTTGTCACCGACACTTTTGTAATCGTTTTTGTGGAGCCAGGGTAGTGTGATAACCTGGAGGTCTCCGGATTTGGTAGGGATTTTTAAATACTCTGGCACCCGGGAGACCCAGACGTTGTCAATTTCCAAAGCGGAGTAGATATCCAAAGTGTTGGCTTTGCCCTCGGCGTTGGGGGTGTCGTGGTTGCCGACCACCAAAACTACCGGCATTTTTTTAGCGGCTCGCCTGATTCTTTCACCAAAACCTCTTTGTTGGGTGGGGTTGGGGTCACGGGTTTTATAGGCATCCCCGGCAAAAATGAGCGCGTCAACTTCTTCTTTTATTGCCAAATCAACAATGGAATCGAAAGTTTTAAAAAAATCCAGCAGCCGGGTGGAGAGTCCGGTTTCAGGGTCTAACCTGGAATAGTTTTCCATTCCGATGTGGATGTCGGCAAAGTGGAGGAGCTTCATGCCTTTGGATTTTACCACTTCGGTATAAGCGGTTAATAGAGGGTGCTCTGGCTTTATTCCCTTGAGGCTGTTATAATAGACAAAGAGAGAAGGTGCGTTTTGTCACAATTAACCCAAATTCCCTGTAACCGCTGCTCATGCAATCTGATAGAGCTGTCTAAAGTTACAGAAAAAGTAGCAGGTTTTTCCTCGCCCGTTACAACCATTAAATATAAGTGTTCCAACCAGGCTTGCCAGGACGAAGCGGATTCAAGGTTTGCTGAAGCTTTAGCCAAGAGAAAAGCCCAGGAAGAAGCCAAACTTTTGAGGTTGGCCGAAAAGCAGTCCCAAAAATCCCAGTAAAATCTAACTTTCTTTTGGTACAATAAATCCACATGAAGCGGTTTAATACTTTTGTTTTTTTGGCGGCAATAATTTTTTTTGGGGCAATTTATTTTGACCCAAAGTTACACCAGCAGTTTGTTTCCCATTTATATTTTTCCTACTGCGATTCACCTATCCATTACCGGGTGGATAATGTTGATCCGCGGTTTGGAATTTCCAAACAGGTTTTTGAAACCGATGTTTCACAAGCTACCAAGATATGGGACCAGGCGGAAGGGAAGGATTTATTTGTTTATGATCCCCGGGGGGATCTAAGTATTAATTTAACTTTCGACCAAAGGCAGGCCCTAAACAATCAGATTAACCAGATCCAAAACCAGTTAAACAACCAGCAGAGTACCTTAAAGCCGGAACTTGCGCAATACCAGCAGGAGTCAGCCGGTTTTGACGCTAAGGTCCAGGCCTTTAAGAGTGAGGTGGATTACTGGAACTCCCAGGGCGGGGCGCCCCCGGATGAATACCAAAAATTACAGCAGGAACAAGCGGATTTAAAAGCTGAGGCAGACAGGCTGGACCAGATGGCTAAGGATTTAAATTTGTCGGCCAGCCAGTACAACGCCAATGTTGATAAATATAACCAGACCGTCGGTGAGTTTAACCAGGCGCTGCAGTTAAAGCCGGAGGAGGGTTTGTATGACGGGCCAAATGATAGGATTGATATTTATTTTGATAATTCACAGAGTGAGCTAATCCATACTTTGGCTCATGAGCTGGGGCATGCCCTGGGGATGGACCATAACCCTAATCCACGATCGATTATGTATGCTTACTCAACCAAGTACACTGCTCCCACGGCGAACGACCTGGCCTCTTTACAGGAGGTATGCAAAACCCATTCCATTTTTGAAGGGGTTGTTAATAAAGTCCACCAGCTTTTAAACAGGCAGCAATAGTTATCTTTTGTAAAACTTAAAGTTACCTTCGGATTTAAATGGTTTCCAGTTTTTAAAATGGTAGGTTTGGGTGATAACTAAAGCACCGGGTTTTAGTTCCTTTCGGAGTTTCCTCTCCAGATTATCAACACACTTTTGGAGCATATAAATGTAGACTACATCGGCCGGGTAATATTCCCGGTCAAAGATATTGCCGTGGTAAAAGCAGGTATTTTTTAACCCTTCTTTTTGGGCTTTAAAACGGGACAGCCAAACCCTAATCCAGGATTGTTCAACCCCGATAGCTTTGGCGCCTAATTTCCCCGCCTCAATGACCACCCGGCCGTCACCAGAGCCGAGTTCATAAAAAATCCGGCCCTTTTTAATCTTTAAACCTTTAAGGATTTTTTTAAGGGAGTCCATCCGGGTGGGGATGTAGGGGGCATCGGTGCCGGCAAACCAGGATAAGCCCATAAAACAGGCCAGGAGAAGCAAAAGTACCAATAAAAGAATGGGGTCAATCACCGGCTTTTCCTAATAATCTCAGCAAAAATACTTTCAGTTTAGTGACTTTATCAATTGAGGTAAAAAGAATATAAAGTGTGTGGTTTAAGACCAGATCAAAACTGCCTAAATACTCAACTAATTTCCCGCCATAGCCTTCTTTAAAGTGGTGAAAGCCGTAGTAGGGATCGTCCTTGGAAGGGTTTGGGGTATTGGCTGCGCCCCACATATCAAATTTTTGGCAGTTTAGCTTTTTACCAAGCCGGATGGCCTCCCAGGCGACCAGGTTGTTGGCCATGACCTCTTTTCGTTCAACGGATGAGCCGCCATAAGGATAATAAAGGGTACCGTTAAAGTTCAAAAGCATCCAAGCTGAAAGGGGTTTTTTGCCATAGAAGCCAATTAGCAACCTTGCAACACCGGCTTCCTTTAAAATCCGCCAGACTTTGCGGTGATACTCCCGGTTGTGGCCCATGTAACCTTGTCTGCCGGTGGTTTCAAAATATAGTTTAAGATAAATTTCGAAAGCCTTATCATCAGTCCTTTCCTCTACCCGGACGCCCTTTTTTTGGGCTAATCTAACGTTATAACGGGTTTTTTGATTTAAATCCTTAAACAGCTCCTCTTCCGGTTTGGTCAGGTCAATGACGAAGTTATATTTGGTAAAAAGGGGTTTGGGTGAGGGTAAAAATGTGGGGTAGACAATATAGGGCTCGGGTTTTGATTCAATATTTGGTTCCACTTTAATAAAGGCACAACGGTTTTCCCGGGCAATCTTTTCCAAGGCATCCGCTAAATCCTTGTCTGGCTCGGGGCCTTTAGGCAAGTAGCCGACAAACTGGGAGGTAAAGGGGATTTTGTGAAGGGTCAGCTGGAAAGCTTTAACCATTTTGCCTTTTTTAAAGATGCCGTAGCGGAGAAGCGGCAGCCCTAAACTTTTTCTGAATTCTCCCCATTCCCAGGACTGGATGACATGGGTGACCAATTTATTATATTGGTTCTTATCTTTTTCACTAACCTGTCTTAAATCCATGAGGGTATTATATGCGATTAGCGATTAAGGATTAAAGATTAAGGAATAAC
>CAYTPB010000035.1:0-5723 GCA_964439785.1 uncultured Gammaproteobacteria bacterium | reverse complement strand
GCCGAGGAAGTGGCTTCCTCTCTTAAGTTGGGGTCTTTAATAATGGCGGCTGCGGCTGTATCCTTATTTTTTTGCTCGAGGTCCCAACTGCTTAGAGTTGACTGTAAAACAGCGGTGATATCCTGGCCGGTATCGTTAAATTTTCCGGCATCCATTAAAAGATCACGGTCCGGCAAGGTCATTAAAATCTGGGTGGAATCGGGAGACCAGCGGATGGCAGCCTTGGAATAATCAATGCCTGGTATTAAATCGGCCACCCGGTGAGGTTCCGGCCCGTTGGCAAAAGGCAAGGGATTGGTGCTCATATTCCAAACCCAGACACCGCTCTTTTTTAAGACGTTAGAGCCGGGCAGCTGGTTGGCATTATCATCGGCTGAAGCCGGGACGATAAAAGCAAACCTTTCACTGTCGGGTGAAAGGCTGACGTTTTGGACCCCATTGAAGGATAAGGGATAGATAGTCGGGATGGCCGGAAAAAGGGTGGCTTTAATCTGGGTAACCAGACCCTCCTTAACCTCAACTTTTTTCTGCCAGGGAATAAAACCGTCTTTGGTTATCCTGACATCATAGGTTTTAGGCAGGAGCGAACCGATATTGGCGTTGGTGGCGGTGGTTAAATGGCCGTCAATAAAAACGCTGGCCTGGTCAGGAACGGAGGTGATGGAAATTATGCCGGTACCGCTAACCGTGCCAGTCTTGGCCGAAAACCGGTAACCTTTGGCCAAAAAAACGGCAATACTGGTACCTACCAGGCAGAAGGCTATCAAAAATAAGGTAAACAAAAACCTTTTATTTAACTTCACGGTATATTCAATTATATCTTAACTGCTTAGCAAAAAATACATTAGCTGTTAGAAAGTTTGGCCCTGACTATTAACCGGTTAAACAGCGTTCCTGGCGGATCACAGGTTTGGAGGGTCAAAACCGGTTTGTTATAGCGGTTGTTAAGAAATGTTAAATCATTGGGGCTGACGATGGTTTTATCATAAACTATGTAGTCGTAGCGGCGGCCCTGGTAAAATATTATTACCCTATCGCCAGGTACTAACTCTCTCAAAAGGTAAAATACTGCATTATAACGTATCACATTCCAGGGGGCGTCGGTGGAATGGGAAAAAATATATAAGTTGCCCGGCTGTCCGGGGGGGGTTGAACCCTTGGCTTCCGCTACCCCCTCCGACAAAGCCCGGGTGTACTGGGCTTCATTGGAAGGATCCACATCCGGTATGACCCTGGAATTGGCGTTGATTTTTTCAATGACGATGCCAAATTCAGTGGAGACAGGGACAATGGCATCGGTGCCGGCTGACGCCTGGCCAAAACCGGTGGTGCCGGAAGATGAACTCGGCTGGACTACCCCTCCGGAATTAATAACCGTAGGTGATAAAGTATATCTTATGCCAAAAAGCTGGTCGGTTCTGTAAGCTATTTCCGTGCCTAAAACCGGTCCGAATTCAAAAAGTATGGCCAAAGCCCCTAAAATAGCAATAAAATAGCCGGAAAACCTGATAGCAAAAAGTTTTTTGTACCTTTTGGAGGCCATGGTTAGAGTATAGAGTATCTGATATACAGTATAAAGTGAGTACCGCTGAGAGGAAGATTCTCAATTTCTCCTTCGTCAAAATTGGCGAACCGGTTCAACTCCTCATGACTTAGTACCGCTGAGAGGAATCGAACCTCCAACCTAACCCTTAGGACGGGTTTGCTCTGTCCATTGAGCTACAGCGGCATAGGTGTATTGTACCAAATTTGAAGCTTTTATCTAACAGATATAGTAAAATAACAATCTAAGCTAGGGTCTAACAATCTTAGCTGAATACCAGATCAAAGGTTTGGGCAAAAAACGCTTAAAAGCAAACAAAGCTTTTTTGGTACTTTTGGCAGATAATGCACCTGGAACGTACAGGGTTGTGGCCAAAAGGACCAGAGCCAAAGTACCGCCTTTGGCGGGGACTAGTTCATCGGTAGAACGCTCGATTCGGGTTCGAGAGGCAGAGGGTTCAATTCCCTCGTCCCCGACTAATTGAGGCTCGCCAATTTGATTGGGGAGATCTCAATTATCTGTGGCATTGGGAATTTACTTGCGCATCTGGCACAGCTAAGCAGGTTCAATTGCGTAGCAACAGGCTAGGCCTGATTTCCTCGTCCCCGACTAGAAAATTATTGGTCTTTTCCGAACCAAAGCTCAATTTCGCGGTCGGCTTCTTCAACCGAGCCGGAGGCATGGACTAAGTTTCTGATAGGGCTTTTAATCGAGTTCTCAGACAGAGCCGAAGCTGAGGAATAGTCCCCTCTGATTGTGCCCGGGGCGGCCACCAAAGGAAGAGTTGGGCCGCAGAGTTTTCTGACAATTTCAATAGCATGAGGACCTTCAAAAACCAGGGCCAAAATAGGAGCGGACATTAAGTACTGAACATTCCACCCATGGACCAGTTTACCAATCTCAATCGGGTCATCCGAACCCATGGTTTTAACCACATCGACGCCGTATTTTTCGCAATCCGAGATGGTGTTGTTGCCAACTTTATTTAGCCATTCATCGGTGACTGGGTAATGTTTGTCTGCCAATTCCTCATCAACTTCCCGGACGGCGGCTTTGACTATCTGAAGCCCGACGTTTTCAATCCTTTTGATGATTTCTCCTGACAAGCCTCTGGCTCTGGCATCGGGCTTTATCAGTACTAATGTTTTCTGGATCATTATTTAATCTCCGTATCCTGGATATTGTAGCTTCCGTCCGCGTATACGTCAACCATGGTGTATCTGGGACCCTGAAGGTTCCTGTAAGCGGTGATTGCCCCAACTGCCACCATATAAAGATTGCGGCTGGGCTCGGTGTAGTCGGAATAAAAATGGGTATCCCCGCCAAAGACTGCCGCCACATTGTCTTTTTTAAAGAGGCCGGTTAAAAAAGCTGCCTGGGACTGAAGTTTGGAATCAACTCTGCCCATGACATGGTCGGATGAAGGATGGTAAAGCGGTGTGCTGACAAAGACCAGGTTGAGCTTGGGGTTAGTCTGGTTTGACTCTGACAGGTCATTTTCGATAAATTTTAGCTGTTCCGGACTGACGCCGTCATAGTTATCGCTGTTATTAACCAATAAAAAATGGACATTCTGGTAGGTAAATGACTGGTAATCCTTGCCAAAAACCTGGTTAAAATCATAGGTGGCGCTTAAGGTCCTGTTTCTTGAATCCCAAAGGTCATGGTCACCGGGGATTAAATAGTACTTCAATCCGACTGTATCAAACTGTTTTTTAGTGGTACTTAATTCATTAACAGTCCCTACATCGGTGTAATCCCCCAGCCCTAAAATAAATTGGGCTCCGTTATCCTTGGCCTGGCTTAAAGCTTTTGATAAATCATTGTTGTCATTTTCGGAATCAGCCACTATGGCAAATTTAAATAAAAGAGCAGGTTTGGGTGTAGGGCTTGGAGTAGCCTGAGAGTTTCGGGGGGAAGTTTCCGCTCCCAGTGTTTTTGGGGCCAGGGCTGGTGGAGTTGGGGCAGAATTATCTTTACCTTTAATAAGCTGTTTGGGATTAAATGATAAAAGCTGGTCGATTAAATTTGAGGTGGAGTCGGAAGCCAGAATGCTGTTGAAAACCGATTTGGGGCTTAAGCTGAGCGGGTCCATACCTGAGAACGACTTAAAAGCCTGGTATATCCCTAAAGACAAAATAGAAAGCATGATCAGACTTAAGAAAATCCGGTGGATTCCAACTCTTCTTTTGCGCCTGTGATCTCTTTTAAATAACATACAGTTGTATATTTTTACATATGGGTTGGGGCTTCAATTCCCAACAAATTCAAACCCAATTTAATAGTCTCCCCCACCTTCTCTGTCATCTTTAAGCGCAATGTCTCCCTGTCTGATTTTAAAATGGGGCATTTTTGGTAAAAGAAGTTGAAAGCTTTGGAAAGGTCTAATAAATAATAACAGATTTGATTGGGGTCCAGATTTTTAGAGGCTAAACCAAACACCATCCGGGCATATTCCAGCTGTTTTAATACCTCCCTTTCCTCTTCCTGCAGCTTTCCAATTTCCTTTTGGGGAGTCTTTTTGAGTTTTTCGGCATTAGCTAAAACCGATTGAGTCCTGACAAAGGTGTATTGAACGTAAGGGCCTGAGTCTCCCTGTAGGGAAACCGATTCTTCTAAATCAAAGACCATGTTTGAATGGGCAGAAAACTTCAAATAATTAAATTTAATTGCACCGATCGCGACCTGCCTGACTATATCCTGATCTATCTTATGACTGCTTTCTGCCATCACCATACGCACTTTTTCGGAAACTACCCTGTAAAGATCGTCGAAAGTTATGACGTTGCCTGTCCGGGATGACATCTTTCCTTCCCTCAAATCAACAAAGCCGTAGGAAAGATGATGCTTTCTCCCTTTTAGATGGGGAAAAATCATCTCAATTGCCTTAATGACCACTTTAAAATAATCCTCCTGCTCGTTGGCCACCACATGGATTGAATCATCATATGGAAAAGTCTGGTATTCAAGTTCGGCCAACCCGATCTCTTTAGCCTCATAAGTAGGATTGCCTGCCTGGGTAACAAAAACTCTGGTATGCAAACCATAATCCTCGCCGGGGAAGATCACTGCACCCTGGTCCTCTTTAAACACCTTCCCGACATTTTCCTCCACTATTTCCCTGCCTCTTTGATAAACCTCGCTTTCAAAAAAACAGCGGTCGTAATCGACAGCCAGAAGCTTATAAATAGGCTGAAAATACTTCAGGCTCCAGTCTCTGGCTAAATTATAAATTTCAGTTAATTCTGCTTTTTTCCGGTAGAGATCGATATTTATCTGGTCTATCTCCCTTTTTACATCGGGATCTTCCTCATAATTTTTATTGCCTTCGGCATAGGCCTGCCCCATAAATTTGGCTTTTTCTTCGAGTTTCAGTTCTTTGGTCGGCAACCCCAAGCTTTTTATCCCCCAGATAGCCTTAGCTATATGAAGACCTATGTCCCCTTGGTAGTTAGCTCTAAAAACCTCATTTCCCTGGCTTTCCAAAATCCGGGCGATACTTTCCCCCAGGATAAAAGTTCGAAGATGGCCAATATGAATTTCCTTTAAGGGATTAGTGTGGCCATACTCTATTAAATACTTTTTGCCGACTTTCTTTTTTTCAAATTTTTCCTCTAAAACTTTTATCAGGTTTTCGTCTTTTATGAAAAAATTAATAAAACCCGGACCGGCAATTTCCACCCTTTCCAGGTAATTTGGATGACCCAAATTTTCCAAAATGTCGTTAGCAATCTCTTTGGCAGACTGATAAGATTTTTTAGGATTTTGTTTAGGCAGTCCCAACGCTACGTTCGATGAATAGTCCCCGAAACGGCTGTTTTCCGGAATAGATAGAACTATATCAACTAATTTATAGCCTATATTATTTAGGGCAGTTTTTAGGTCCTCTTCAATTAAAGTCTTAAACATGGGATTTTTGTTTAATCCTCCAAGTTTAAGTTTAGCACACTCCCCGTCCCTATATCTTCTTTTTGGGATTTTTGCAAAGTTAAAAATATCGCCAAAATTAGAAGATAATACCCTATCCAGATTTCTCCGGAAGTTTTATCCAAATTAATGCTGGATAAAGGCAGACTGCTGAAGAAATTAATTATGTTTACAAAATAAGTCAGTAAAATATCCGGGATAACTCCAAAGAGCTGGGCAAGGGTAAAACTAATAAAACTTAGGAATAAAGTTA
>CAYTPB010000034.1:0-5778 GCA_964439785.1 uncultured Gammaproteobacteria bacterium | reverse complement strand
GTCAGGGAGATGGGACACCAGGAGTTAGGATACCAGGTTTTGGACAAGATTTTAGCGCAGTTAGGTGATAAAATAGTGGTCGAGCGGCCGGCCAAGATGGAAGGCAGGTCGATTACTATGATTATCGGTAGAAATACCGGCGGCGGAAAACAGGAGAATGAGTCAAAGAGTCAGGATGAGTCAAAAAAGTCAGAGGAAGTAATTAACAATGAAAGTCAAAATTAAAACCAAGAAGGCATTAGCTAAACGGGTTAAAATAACCGGAACCGGCAAGATCATGCGGTCTCACCAGCTGCGTTCCGGACATTTAAGGCGCCATAAATCCAAAAGCGCCTTAAGACGCCATGCCAGGCCAATTGAATTTAACAAGAGCAGTAAAAAAGCAGTTAAAAGGATGCTGGGAATTTAAAAATGGGAAGGACGACCAGGTATTTCAGACAAAGCAAAAGCTCTTTGTCGGGAAACCAGGGAGCCAGAAACTTTGGCACCATCATAAGATCGGATGCCTGGCATATAAAATTGATTGGTTATTTAAAGGTGCGGGGCAAGGGAGTTGCCAATAAATATAAGAAAGGAAACACAGATGGCACGAGTTAAAAGAGGCACAACCTCAAGAAGAAAACATAATAAATTATTTAAGTTAACCCGCGGCTACAGAGGCGGCAGGTCAACTTTGGTCAAACAGGCCAAGGAATCTTCTCTCCATGCCGGGAATTATGCTTTTGCCGGCAGGAAACAAAGACGCAGAGATTTCAGGAAACTCTGGATTGTCCAGTTGGGTAATGCTGTCAGGGCCGAAGGGTTGAGCTATTCGGTCTTTATGAATTCTTTAAAGAAAAATAACATTAATTTGGACAGAAAAATTTTGGCGGAGCTGGCAGTTAATCATCCGGGAGACTTTAAGAAGGTTTTAGAAGAGGTTAAATAACTTATAACTTTCTGAATCAAAAACCCTAGAGCAATAAAAACTCCCAGGTAAATTAATGTAGCCAGATAGGCCGGGAAGATTTTGTAGATTAAATCATATCTGTAAACTAAGGGCCAATGAAAGAGATAAATTTCATAGGAATATTTACCAAATAAATTAAAAATCCTAAGTTCAAAATCAATAATATTAAAAAGTAAAATTATACAGATTGTCGTAAAAGTACTGATGGTCTGCTCAATCCCCACTCCATGGCCAACTCCGGAATAGAGGGCAGTGTAACCAATGAAGTATAGCAAGATTAAACTAAAAAATACCTTCAGGAAAAAATTCAAATACCCGTTCCCAAAATTAATTATGGAGGTGAATTTACCGGCAATTAATTTATAGTTAATCAGGGCCAGGGAAATGCCCAAAGGAAAAGCTATTAAATGGACTTTGTACAAATTCAGGACGCTTGGGTTTATAGGCAGAGTAATTTTTTCAGTAATTAAAAAGCTTAATAAATAAATTAAGAAAGGGGAAAAGTACCTGATTTTTTTCTGGGAAAAAACAGGAAAAACCAGGTAATAAAAAAGTATTAAAGTAAAAAACCATAGCGGGGAGTCGATATTGGTATAAAGATTAGCCTGGGGGAAAAACCCCAGGAATGATTGAAGGACAGAAGTTAGGGGATATGATTTATTGAGCAAAATAAAATCCAGTAAAAATAAAATAGCCAAAACCAGCCAGACCGTAGTATAAAGTCTGGACAATCTTTTTTTGTAAAAACCCCAAATTCCCAAATTTTTACCTAAAGCAGACATGGTTAAGCCAAAGCCTGACATCAGCAAAAATAGGTTAACACCAACACCGGCAAAAACCGATATTGGGAAGAGGAATCTGGTATCTTGCGATAAAAAATAACCTATATGGGAAAACACAATCATTAAGATCGCCACCCCTTTTAATTGATCCGTTAACTGACGGGACATCAAAGAGGGGCGCAATATTTTTTTGAAGGTCGAAAAGATAAGGACTAAGAACAGAACAGAAAATATTTCGGTCTGTAAAACGGGATTTATAACGCTAATTAACATTGATTAAATTTCCCCAAAAAATATAGCCCTGGTTGTTGGGATGGAATAGATCAGAGGAGTAGAGATTTTTATCCAGTAAAAACTGCTCCCTGGACCTGGTATAAAGGTCAATAAAATTGACGTTTTTTATTTCAGGTAAATTCTTTAAGGCATCATTAAACTGCCTGGTCCGCAGATCCAGTAAATCCCGGTAGGGGAACTGCCAGTTTTCGTAGCCCAAAAGCGGAATATCAATGACGGTAATTTTGGCGTGGGTTTTAGTTTTTAAGGTTTCCAAAATCTGCGACATATTTCTTTTATATTCAGTGATGGATTTTAAATTATGGATATCATTAATACCCACCAGGATAGAGACATAATCCGGGTTTTCCAAAACTGCCTTTGGGATCTGGGAATTTAAGACATCCGAACTTTCGGCACCGGGTTTCCCTAAATTTTCAAAAGTTACCTCATAGGATTTGCTTAATAATTTTTTGGCGGCAATGTAGGGATAGGTTTCTTTATAATTTGTTGAACCGACACCGGCAGTCAAACTGTCACCCAGGGCAACATACTTTACTGTTGTTAACTTGTCATTTTTAAAATCTGTCGGCAGACTCTCAATCAAAAAAGTGTTTCGGGTATAGGGCGAGCCAAGGTGTTTTTGGCCAATCAGGTCATAAAAGGCGGCGTAGCTCCGGTTTAAATAAACAGTCAAAGCCAGTAAAAGAGCCAATAAAATTGCTGTTAATCTCACCCCCCTATGATAGCAAACTTAAAGCTGTATATGTTAGAATCTAATCCATGGAAGAAAAGATAAACAATTTAAAAAATAGTTATTCAAAAAGAATTTCCGAGGCCGATTCCCTGGAAATTTTAGATGAAATTTATCTGTCTCTTTTTGGAAAAAATGGTGAAATTACACTGCTACCCAGGGATTTTTCAAAAGAGAGTAAAGAAAATCTAAAAGTTATCGGTCCGCTTTTTAACAGGACAAAAAAGGAGCTGGAAGATTCGATTAACGGGAAACGGTTAAGGATTAAAGAGGAGGGGTATAAAAAATTAGAGCAGGAAAAAATGGATCTTTCCGGGAAAATTAAAATAAAACCAAGGAAAGGATACCTTCACCCTTTGACTAAATTTGAAAATGAAATCACCCGGCTGTTTGCCAAGCTGGGTTTCCAGCTGTTTGCGGCCCCCCATATAGATTCCGATTATTATAACTTTGAAGTTTTAAACATTCCAAGTGAACATCCGGCCAGGGATCTTTGGGATACTTTGTTTATTGACAAAAAAAACCTGAAAGAAAACAAGGATAACCTTTTACTCCGGACCCATACTTCAAATGCCCAGGTCAGGATTATGGACCAGTACCAGCCGCCAATCCGGATGATGGTTTTAGACCGGTGTTTCAGGTATGAAAATCTGGATGTCAGACACGAACATACCTTTGACCAGTTTGAACTGGTTTATGTTGACAAAGATTTAAGCATGGCCAATTTACAATTCTTGTCCGAGTATTTCCTAAAGTCGGTTTTGGGTAAAGGCATTAAGGTTCGGATGAGACCGAAGTACTATCCCTTTGTTGAACCGGGTGTGGGAATTGACGGGGAATGCATATTTTGCCATGGCAAGGGATGTAGAGTCTGCGGGGAAGTTGGCTGGCTGGAACTTGCCGGAGCCGGTATGATCCATCCCCAGGTCTTGAAAAACGGCGGGCTCGATCCAAACAAATATACCGGGATTGCCTGGGGACCGGGTCTTGAGAGAATTTTGCTTTTAAAACACGGAATAGCAGACCTGAGACTTTTTAGGAACGGGGACCTTAAGTTTTTACAAGAGGTAGGAGAAAAATCATGAGGGTCTCTCTCGGCTGGTTAAGGGAGCTTGTTGATTACAAACTTTCAAGCCAGGAATTGGCGGAACTGCTTCCTTTGAGGACTATTGGAATTAAAGACGTTACCGAAGGCTATATTGAGCTGGATATGAAAGGCTACAACCGTTCCGACCTTTTATCAATGAGAGGGGTGGCGCTGGAGGTGGCAGCCATTACCGGTTCTAAAATAAGATTTGACGATTCTATACCCGAGCTGCCAAAGGGTTTGCCGGAGATTGGTATCGAGGCGGATGATAAAAAACTTTGCCCGTTTTATTCCCTGGTTAAAATTGAGGATTTAAAGGTCGGACCCTCAAGTGAGGAATGGGTCAGGAAACTGGAGGAGTCGGGAATGAGGTCTGTTAACAATATTGCCGATGTGACAAATTTGGTGATGCTGGAGTTTGGTCAGCCTTTGCATTCTTTCGACGCGGATACGGTCTCCGGTGAAACGGTAATTGTCAGGACTGCTCATCAGGGGGAGAAAATTGAAACACTTGATTCCAAAGCCAGGGGTCTTGAAACTTCAGATTTATTGATTGCGGACAAGGAAAAGGCCTTGGGGATTGCCGGGATAATGGGCGGAAAAAACTCGGAGATAACTGATTCCACAAAATCAATTTTGCTTGAAGCGGCCATTTTTGATCCCCAAAACTTAAGGGCTACTTCGCAAAGACTGGGGCTTATTTCCGAGGCTTCCAAAAGATTTTACCATGGATTAACCCGGGAAAGGCTTTTCCAGGCGCTTAAGCGGGCAATTGAACTTTATGAAGGTATGGGAGGGAAAGTTACGGCTTTTAGTTTTGAAGATAATTTGATAAGTGAGCAAACTGAGATAATTTTAAGCAAGGCCAAGGCCAATTCCTTAATTGGGGTGGAGATTGGGGGAAGCGAAATTGAGGAATATTTATCAAAGCTAAATATTAGCCTGGAGAAAATCTCGGAAGAGGAATGGAGGGTGACACCGCCGTTTTACAGGCTGGATATTAAAATTGAGGAGGATGTGATTGAGGAGATAGCCAGGATGTACGGCTACGAAAGGATCCCGGCCAGGGAACTTAAAGGAGAGCTGCCTGAAAGGATTAATCAGGACTCATTTGAGGCCGCCTTTAACGTTAAGGTGGCACTCTCAGACATTGGACTAACTGAGGTCCAGACTTACAGCTTTTATTCAACCGAAGTTTTAAAAAATCTTGGTTTTTATCCTGACGGCTTAAACGCTTTGGTTAAAATCGCCAACCCCATCTCCACGGAGACCGAGTATATGAGAACGATGATCTGGCCAAACCTGTTGGAAGTGGTGGCTAAAAATTATAAACAAGGGTTTGAGGATATTGCCGTGTTTGAGGCGGGGAAAATGTATGGGATAGAAAACGGTGAAATCAAGGAAGGTTATAACCTGGGGATTGCCCTAATGAACGGGACAGATAACCCGGCTGAGGAGCTTTATGGGATTATAAAAGAAATGCTTGAAAAATTAAATCTAAAACTGGATCTTGGTGATACCGGGAGGGAAGAAATTGAAAACAGGCTGTTTCATCCAACCAGATTCCAGCATCTTTTAATTAACAAGAGAGAAGCAGGAGGATTATCCGAGGTCCATCCCAGGATCGTCAACAAATTTGGTTTAGATAAAAGAGTAGCAGTCGCTGAAATACCACTAAAAGTCCTGCTTTAATCCTTGTTTCCTCCTTTGCCTTTGCTATTTTCATTGTTTCCATGACTGTTGTCACTGCTTTGGCTGTTTGAAGAGCTGCTATCTGAGTGGCTATTTCCACGGAGCTCTCCGGTTGGTATGGGAAGCTCAATTGAGTCACCCTTTACTTTGGTTTGGTCGGATTGGCCGTTTAGAAGAAACTGGCTAAAATCTACCTCGTTTTCCTGTCCATGCTTAAAGGCGGGGTTGGGGGATGGGGTAG
>CAYTPB010000033.1:0-5797 GCA_964439785.1 uncultured Gammaproteobacteria bacterium | reverse complement strand
CCAGCTATAAATAAAGCAATAGACTACGATCAGAGAATCCCTGTTATTAGAGAAATGGCAAAAAAAGATAGATGGTTGGCTGAAGGTATTTATACAAATGGATGGGTGAGTGAACTTTTAAAAAGTGCAGATCTAATAATTTGGTTGGATTTACCTCTTAAGACAACACTGTCCAGGTTACTTAAAAGATTCTTAAAGCAGAAGCTAACAGGTAAAGATAGGTATGGCTTCATAAGCTTTACCAAACTTATTAGATGGAGTATTCACTATCATTACCCCAATCCCAAATACGACCTAAGTGATGATGATAAATATATTACTAAGAAAAAGACTGAAAAAGTACTGGAACAATATAAAGAAAAACTAATTAGGATTAGGAGTTTAAAAGAACTTGAGGGGTACTTATCCAATTTATAAGACTACCAGTTCTGAAATCCTCAACCAGCGCCAGTAAATAAATTTACTTTTTCCTTGGAGAAGTTTTTTTGACGGGAGCTTTTTTTCTGGCTGTAGACTTTTTGGCTGTTTGTTTTACTGGCTCTGTGATTTTAGACAGCCTTGATTTTAACCTGGCGGCTTTGTTGGCATGGATGAGCTTGGTTTTAACAGCCTTGTCCAGACTGGATTGGAGCTCTTGGAAAACTGCAGGGGAAGGGGTTTTCCTGATTTTCTTGATTAAATTTTTGAAGTTAGCTTCAATAACCGCGTTGTGAGCGGTCAATTTTCTGTCTTTGCGCATCTTTTTCCGGGCGCTTTTAATGATTGGCATGTGGGGAATAGTAACACAGGCATGCTCCGGGATCAAGCTTTGGCTCGAGCAGGTGAGGACACTCTCACGCCTTCCTTATGCTGTTCCTTGTTTATTATCAGATTCTGGACTCTAGCGACCAAAGACTGCGCAAAGGTATAATTACCTCTAACAGATGGTGAAAAATATTCCCCGGAACATCTTTACCCTTTTAGGGATGCGGCAGAGCTCGATTTTGTCCGGCGCCACCGTATTGATGGTAACGGTTTTTGCTTCAAAATTTTTAGGTTTGATCCGGGACAGGCTGTTAGTCCATATTTTTGATACCTCCCATGCCGCCATTTTTTTTGGCGCGTTTAAGTTGCCGGATTTGATGTTCCAGGTGTTGATTTTTGGGGCGCTGTCGGTGGCTTTTATTCCGGTTTTTACCGATCAGATGCACCATAAAGGCCAGGGGGCGGCGTTTGAATTTGCCTCAAATATCCTAAGCATGTCGCTGGTATTTTTTGGGATTTTATGTGTGATAGCGGCTATTTTTGTCGGGCCCTTAAACAGTCTGCTTTTGCCGGGGTTTTCGGGGGCAGAGAAGGCGACCACAGATTCCTTAACTCAGGTTGTTTTACTGGGGCAGATACTTTTAGTGATCGGATCGTTTTTTGTGGGGATTTCCCAAAGCTATCAGCGATTTATCGTGCCGAGTTTGGCTCCCCTTTTTTATAACCTGGGGATTATTTTGGGGATTATTTTTCTGACTCCTTACTTTGGGATTATGGGGGCAGGCCTGGGAGTGGTGATTGGGGCGGCCCTTCATGCCCTGGTCCAGCTCCCCCTGGTTTCATCTTTAGGTTTTAAATACAAGTTTTCGCTGGATTTTTTCAATTCCGGCGTCCGGGAGGTGGTTAAATTAATCAGTATTAGGAATGTCGGTTTGGCGCTGGAGCAGTTTAATGACACGGTTGGGATTGCCCTGGCCTCTTTAATCACCCCGGCCTCGGTGACGCTTTTAACCTTTGCCCAGCATCTGGAGTTGGTGCCAATCGGGCTTTTTGGGGCAACGATTGCCCAGGCGGCTTTGCCGGTTTTGTCCCGGGAGCAGTCAAACGGCGAGACGGAGGCATTTAAAGTGACAATTTTAACTACTTTCCATCAGATTTTATTTTTAACATTGCCGGCGATGGCGTTTTTGATAGTCCTCCGGATTCCGGTGGTGAGGCTGGTGTTTGGCGCTGCCCAGTTTAACTGGAGCGATACGGTTTTGACCGGGAGGACACTGGCCTTTTTGGCGGTCGGTCTGGTGGCCCAATCAGTAGTTCTACTTTTAGTGAGAGGTTTTTATGCGCTTAAAGATACCAAAACGCCGGTTATAGTTTCTGTGGTCACTGTAACTTTAAACGTAATACTCAGCTTTTTGTTTGTGGTGTTTTGGCACCTGGATGTTTGGAGTTTGGGAGTAGCTTATGCCATTTCTTCCAATATCTCAATGTTTATGTTGCTTTACTTCCTGGATAAAAAAGTGGGCGGATTTGATTCCGATGCGCTTTATACGCCGGCTTTTAAGATGTGGTTTGCGGCCATAATTTCCGCCATTGCGCTTTATATTCCAATTAAGGCCTTGGACCAGCTGGTATTTGATACCACCCGGACAATAAACCTTTTGTTTTTGACCGGTGTGGCAACGGTTATCGGTATTTCAATTTACCTTTTAATGGTCTGGCTGCTGAAGGTTAGGGAGCTTGGGGCTTTTGTGGAGCTTTTGAAGAAGTTTTATAAGATGCAATTCCATGTTAAGAGTGAGGAAATTGTAAAAGAGACAGGTTCAGTCTAGAATATTCCACATAAACATAAGGAATTTCTCTATTATTGCCCATGTTGACCATGGAAAGAGCACATTGGCCGACCGCTTTTTGGAGATCTGCCATAACATTGCTCCGGACAAGATGAAGCCCCAGCTTTTGGATTCCCTGGCGCTGGAGCGGGAGCGGGGAATTACTATTAAACTGGCACCAGTCAGGTTAAATTATAATTTCGAGGGGCAAGATTACATTTTAAATTTGATTGATACGCCGGGCCATGTCGATTTTTCCTATGAGGTGTCGAGGTCCCTGGCGGCAGTTGAGGGTGCAATTTTATTGGTGGATGCCACCCAGGGGGTCCAGGCCCAAACTTTAGCTCATGGGCTCTCTGCAATGGAACAGAATCTGGTTTTGATCCCAGTGATAAATAAGGTGGATTTACCAAATGCAGATGTGAAGAAAGCTAAAATAGAGATAACTGAGACTTTTGGGTTTAGGGATGATGAGGTGATTTTAGCTTCAGGGAAGACTGGTTTGGGAGTGGATGAGATTTTAAAAGCTATTATTGAGAGGGTGCCGGAGCCAAAGATGGATCCTGAATCAAGTTCAGGACTGCGACCGCTGCGCGCTCTTGTTTTTGATTCATTTTTTGATTCTTTCAAAGGAGTGGTGGCTCAGGTAAGGGTGATGGAGGGGAGCGTGGGGGCAAACGGGTCCCCAATTTATTTTTTGGGGACTAAAGCCTCGGGCCAGGTTTTAGAGAAGGGATTTTTTACCCCAACCCTTAAAGAGTCGGAGAGTTTGAAGGCGGGGGAGATCGGTTATATCGCTACCGGGATTAAGGAGCCGGACAAGGTCAGGGTAGGTGACACAATTTCCACCAGCCTCCAGGCTGAAGCCTTGCCGGGTTACAGGGAGGTTAAACCAATGGTCTATGTCGGGCTTTACCCGATTGATTCCGATGAATATTATGAATTAAAAGAGGCTTTATCAAAATTTAAGTTAAGTGACCCGGCTTTTTCTTATGAACCAGAGCAGTCTACTGCTTTGGGGTCTGGGTTTAGGTGCGGTTTTTTGGGACTGTTACATGCAGAGGTAGTGCAGGAGAGGCTGCAAACGGAATACAATGTGGACCTTTTAGCCACAGTACCAAGTGTGGAGTACATGCTTGGTGGTGAGATTATCACCAACCCTTCTGAGCTGGATTTGTCTGCTTTATCCGGGAAAAGCTTAAAAGAGCCTTGGGTAAAGTTAGAAATTTTTACCCCCCAGGATTATATTGGGGCAGTGATGGAGCTGGTGCAGGATAGGAGAGGCAAGTTTTTAAATATGCAGCACTTTGGGATTGCAGTCCAGCTAAGTTATGAGATGCCGCTGTCGGAGATGATTACGGATTTTTATGACAAGTTAAAGAGCGTTTCGTCCGGGTTTGCGTCACTGGATTGGTCATTTTTGGAGTTTAGAGAGGCGGATGCCACCAGGGTGGATATTTTAGTTTCAGGTGAAAAGGTGGATGCGTTAGCTTCCATAGTTTTCAGGCCAAAAGCTGAGGGGTTTGGGAGAAGGATGGTGGAGAGGTTAAAGGAGGTTTTACCCAGGCAAAATTTTTCTATAGCTCTGCAGGCTGTGATTGGTGGAACAGTGATAGCCAGAGAGACTATTTCTCCATTCAGAAAAGATGTGACTGCCAAACTTTATGGTGGGGATAGGACCAGGAAGGATAAACTGTTAGAAAAGCAGAAAAAGGGCAAGAAAAAGATGAAGATGATAGGCAGAGTGGAGATTCCCCAAGAGGCGTTTTTAAGTATTTTAAAAAGTTAAATGATATGCTAAAGTAAGGCACTTATGTTAACAGTTGAGGATATTAAAAAGTTGACTCAGGTTTTCGCTATCAAGCTGGATTTGGAGGAATTTGTAAAGAGGGATGAATTTAATAGCAGGATGGATGAGGTGCTGGGGAGAATGGATGTAATGTATGGTGAGGTTGTGGCTATAAGGCAGGAGTTTTCCGCTCACCAGATTGATCATGACAGAATTCATGAGGACTTAGAGAGGATTAAAAAAGTGCCTGTAATAGCTAGCGAGCTTAAATCTTCTGGTTAATAAATCTTGCTTTCAAAGTTATGAGAAGGATAATTGTTGGACTTGTTGGACAAAATGTTTGTGGGAAGGGAACAGTGGCTAAGACACTGGAGGAGGAGTATGAATTTTTCCATACTTCCCTGTCGGACCGGATCAGGGAAGAGCTTAATAGGAGAGGTTTAGAGGAAGTGAGGGATTTGATGGTTGAAGTGGGGAATGAGCTGAGAGAAAGGTTTGGACCAGATATTTTAGCCAGGAGGACTGAGGAATTGATTAAGGAAAAAGATCCTGAAAGAGTGGTGATTGATTCAATCAGGAATCCGGAGGAGGTTAGATATATTAAGGAAATGGGTGGGGTTATTGTGGGGGTTGAGGCGAGCCCTGAGAAGAGATTTGAGTTAATGAAGGTGAGGGGAGGGCGGGGGGATGCAAAGACCTGGGAGGAGTTTTTAAGGCTGGATAATCAGGAAAACCAGACAGGTGGAGAAAATTATGTCCAAAAAACCAGTGAATGCTTAAAGATGGCAGATATAACTATTAATAATGATGGGACCAGGGAAGAGCTGGTCCGAAAGATCAGAACAGATTTAATACCCAGGCTTCTTTGACTATAGGCTTTTTTTGCTGTATAATTCCCAAATTATGGCTGACATAGAGAAAAAAGGAGGGGAATTGGCCCCTTTTATTTCGGAAAATATTATTGACAGAACCAGTACAGTTTCGCAGGTTCTGGAGTCAATTCAGAATCCACTAAGGGAAATTAGTAAAGCCGTGCACACCGAATTTAGCGGTATTAACTTCCGTGGCCAAAAAACCCATGAAGTGATAACACATAGTACTGGAAAGAATCCTACAAAGTTGAAATATTTAGATCTTTCAGAGAACTCTTTTGGTATCTTTTTTGAACCAAAACCTGAGGAGCTAGAGGAAACTGGTGATGCTTTACAGATGTTTTTTAATCAGCTCGAGCTAAAGCCGGGAGATATCGCCGAGACAGGTTTAATCTTGTATGAGTATAACAGGGATATTGAGGATTGCCATTGTACATTCGATGTGGTTTTCACTCCTACAAAGGCAGCCTTTGGCGAAGGCAAGTCAGGTTTAATGTTGTGCAGTGATAGTACTGTAGATTTGGTTCCAAAGTATAAGCACAATGTTACTCCATCAATACCTT
>CAYTPB010000032.1:0-5866 GCA_964439785.1 uncultured Gammaproteobacteria bacterium | reverse complement strand
GCATGCTCAAATATATTATTGATAAGCAAATTAAAGTTGATATTGTTTTGCTTTACTCGGTTACCGGCTCGGATGAAATTCTGTTCCAGGATATCTTAAGAAATGCCAGCCAGTCAGGCGCCAGGACTGTTGTAACCCTGACCGCAAAAGAGGGTATTCCTCCCGGCTGGCAGGGTGAAACAGGCTATATAAATAAAGACATGGTTAAGCGGCAAATCCCTGATTTTATAAACAGGACTTTTTATATCTCAGGCCCCCAGCTAATGGTAGAATCCTTTGAGGGGATGGTTAAAGAGCTGGGAGTTCCCTTATCCCAAGTCATCACAGACTACTTCCCCGGCTACGCCGAGAAAAAATAGTTTAATCTACAAAAGTTAAAGCTTTGCCTGTCTTTCCGGCCCGGCCGGTCCGGCCAATCCGGTGGATGTAATCGTCAAAAGTTTCCGGCATGTCATAGTTTATAACATGCGTCACATTGTCTATATCCAGGCCGCGGGAAGCCACATCCGTAGCCAAAAGGATCTGGATCTCAGACCTTTTAAAACTTTCCAAAGCCCTTTTTCTCTGGCCCTGGGATTTATTACCATGGATTGCTTCGACTTTAAATCCCCTGAACGACAACTCTTTGTTTAATCTCTCAATATTCCTTTTGGTCCTGCCGAAAATTAACACTTTGTCAAAACCGTCCTTTATTAAAAGGTCATGCAGCTGCTCAATTTTTTTGTCCTGGCTGATAACTTTGACCACATCCTGGTCAATATTTTCCGATGTGTCCTGTTTTTTAACGGATACCATCACCGGATTTTGGACAAAGGTTTCAAGGAGAACTCTAACTTTAGGGGGAATGGTAGCCGAGAAAAAAAGCGACTGCCTCTTTTCGGGCAAAAGCGAGATAAAATACCTGACGTCTTCAATAAAACCGATATCAACCATCAAATCCACCTCATCCAAAACAAAAATTGAAAAGTCATCCAAACTGATAATTTTTTGCCTGATCAGGTCTTTTAACCTCCCGGGTGTGGCAATCACCACATGGGGATTCCTTCTTATGTCATGAATTTGCCTGTTCATATTGGCCCCGCCTATCACCAAAGCCGAATAAATCCTCATCTCTTTGGTAAAGCTTCTTAGCTCATCATTTATCTGGGAAGCCAGCTCCCTGGTCGGGACAATAATTAGGGCCTTATCTGCCCTTTCGGTGAAAATTTTGTTGATAATCGGGATCAGAAAAGCCGCCGTCTTGCCGGTGCCGGTCTGGGCCAGGCCGATTAAGTCCCGTCCCCCGAGTATCGGCTCAATGGCCTGGTCCTGAATTGGGGTGGGCTGGACATAGCCTTTGTCTTTGATGTTTTGTTTGAGGACACTTATCACATTAAAATCCTCAAAGCTGTTGTGGGGGGTGTAAGGAACTTCGGAAATATTATTGGAAGCCCTTTTAATGAAAACGGTCGGATCATTGCCCAGCGCAGACTTGGGTTTACTAAACCTGGAGTTATTAAACCTGCGGTTGGAAAAACCACCGCCTCTGTAGGGTTTATTGAATGAGTTCCTATTTGATCCTCCTCGGAAACCCGAGGAGTGAAAGTCCTTAGACTTTTGGTACATAAATTAATATATAAATTGAAAAAGAAAAAACTAAAAAAGTAGGGAGCTAAACAAAAAAACAAAAAAGTAGAATGAAAAGCTCGGATTCTAAATCAACTATAGGGTAGTATAACATACCCTTATCAATATTGCAAACCGGGTAGCTATTATCCGGTTTTTTTGTATAATCAGAATATGGATTTAAGTAGTATTGATTTTGAAATTTTTAACCCGCTTTTTGAGAAACGTCCGGAAATCTCCAGGGAAAGTTTAAAGATAGATTTGGAAAAATATTATTCTCCCTTTATCCAAAAATTAATTGATTTAAAAAAACAAAAGGGGGGTAGTGATGGCCTGATTGTTGGCATCTCCGCCATTCAGGGCGCCGGCAAAACCACCCAGGGCGAGATTTTGGAAACCCTCCTGGATTATTTGGGGTTTGAAACGGTCAGCCTGTCAATTGATGACCACTACATTACCCATGAGCAGTTAAATGAACTCCGTCAAAAAGACCCCAGGTTTATAAGACGCGGAGTAACCCATGACATCCCCTTGGCAATAGAGAATTTAACCGGTTTAAAAAAAATGCAGGAAAATCAGACAGTTAAAATCCCCATTTATGACAAGGGCAAATGGGATGGGGACGGGGACAGGGCGGGCTTTAAGGAGATAACTAAAAAACCTGATTTTATCTTTTATGACGGTTGGATGCTGGGGGCGAGAAGAGTGGAGGATGATTCCATCTTTGAAAGCGGTTTACCTGCCCTGGATACACCGGATCACATCCAGTTTGCCAAGGATGTCAATAAAAAATTGGATGAATATCTGCCTCTTTGGGAATTAATGGATTTTGTGAATGTGCTTTATGTGCCAAATTATGAAATCTCAATCAACTGGCGCAACCAGGCAGAAGAAGCGCTGAGAAAAAAAGGTGAAGGTATGACCCATGACCAGATTGTCGAGTTTGTCCATTATTTCTGGAGGAGCGTCCACCCGGCCATCCAGATTAAGAATTTAGCCCATGACAGCGCCCATGCCAACCAGGTGGTGGTTATAGGGGATGACCACTCCATTAAAGAACTCCTGATTCCCGGGGAAACAGCCCGTTAAGCGATTTTTAAAGTTTAAAAGAGTTCTCAATTGAAGAAATTGTATCAATCAACCAGTTTTTGGAATTGGAATCAGGGTTGGGCTGGTTTTGGCCGGGTTGGTTTAGACTTTCACTTAAAAAAGGCAACGTAATAGTGAATACGCTTTCCCCCTTACTGTTTATTTGGAGTTTACCGTTAAGAACGCTGATTAGGCCCTTGTAAACCGTGATGGTGTTTTTGGATCCGGCCGGAGCCGTTTGGGTGCCTAAAATATTGCTTGCCGGTCCGCTGGAGCAATCATCCACGGCGCTGACTTTAAAATAATAAGTTGTATTAGGGCTTAACTTATCAATCTTATGGGTAATTATCCAATTTGGATTCTTGGGGATGAATGCGGCCATAAAACCGGTATTATTCTGGGAATAGCCATAGTTGATAAGATAGTCGGTTACCTGATCCTTGACCGGTACAAAATATAATGTCGCGCTGGTTGATGCGGTATCAACCTGTAAAAGGTCCGGGGACATTTTTGGCTGTACAATACTGCAGGACGAGGTATTACCCTCTGGAGGCGTTGACTGCACCAGTGTATTTAGGGGGGTGTCGTATCCCAAAACCGTTGCCGGATTTAACAGGACTAAAAATCCTGCGCCAAAAATAATTAAAGATTGGGTTAGGATATTTAATTTAAAAATCCTTAAATTCAATTTACTCATTGCAGAAACCTGGTAGTTTTAAACAAAAAAAGTCGGACAGCTGTAGTTACCGGCCAAGCTTATGTTAAATTACTTTAAACTAAAAGTGCAAGACCTTATTAATGACTTAGTCATGCCAGTACCCAAACCAGGTCAAAGTATTCCTAAAGCCTTTCCATAGCCGAATTGTAGCTACAACAGAAAATACCTCCAACCCTATGGGATACTATTGGACTAAACAGATAGAGGAGCAGCTGCCGCCTTTGGCAATATGGCAGCCATTCGGGTCAATTTCGCACCAATTGCTGATTATACTGGCGTAGTTTGAGGAGCTGATGTCCCAGCCGTTACTTTTATAAAAAGGCAAAATATCAGTCCTCTTGTTTAAAACACATTGGGCGCAGGACTGGCTTTGGGCGGCCGAAGCGCTCCAGCCGGTATTGGGGTCACAGCTGACCCCGCTCTGGCAGGCGCCATTGGAAATCCGGCAAAGTTGGCCGTCATGGCAAGTCCCGCACAAATTATTCGTCCCGCCGCAGCAGCCCGGCAGACAGGCATTGTTGGAAGTCGGGGAAGGAGTTGGGGATGAGACAGCGGTTGGAGTCGGGGTCGGTGTAGCGGTTGGAGTCGGGGTTGGAGTCGGGCTGGCCGGCAGCTGGAGGGTAATGCTTGATGAAACGGCACTCTGCCAGTTCCCGTCAACCTTAAACTGGGCATAAACCGTCTTAACCCCGCTACCGGGAGTCAGGGTCCAGTCAATTATCTTGCCGTTTTGGTCAAATATCTGCTCGGGTGCGAAGCTGAGGCTTTGGGAATCGTTGGCTACCCGGAAACTGGTTGGAAAGGAAGGTGTCGGGGTCGGAGTGGCGCCGCCGCTTTGGGAAGAATAAGAGCTAAAGGCTGTCCCGGCATCCTTAATATTGCCGGACGAATCAACCAGGCCCCAGTTTGATCCGCTCATCCCGTTCATTAAATCGCTGAAGGCATACCAGCTGACCATGGGCGGGACAGCGCTCAGGTTTTTAAACTGGTTAAAGACATCATTTAGAAAATCCTTCTGGTTTTGGGGATAAGTCGAATTGTTGTATTCCTGAATTCCGATCTCGGTCACCCAGATTGGTTTACTGATTTTATCCTGGGACAACTCCTGCTGCAGGTTATTTAATATTACCGAGACCTGGTTTACGGTTGGAGGCGGCTGGTAAGGATGGACCCCGATAGCATCCACATTCTGGGCAAAGTTGGGGTTTGATGAATAGACCTGGTGGAAATAAGTGTTATTGCCGGAAGCCATGCCGCCCATCACCACTTCAATGTTGGGATTGGCCGTCTTAATCGCCTGGGCGGACTGGGAAACAAGATAGGCAAAAGCCGCCGGCGGAACCAGGGGATCATAAGAGGGCCCGTCGTTTAAATCTTCTTCATTCCAAAGCTCAATGGCGTTAACTTGGGAGCCGTAATCCGCAATAATCTGCCTGATGGTCGGCACATAAGCGTTGTCAACATAAGAATCCCAGGTTCCTACATCGGAGCTTCCTATCGGCGCGCCCCAGGCCGTATCGTTTGAAACCACCGCCAGCCTTTTAACCCCTCCCGGAAGAGTGCCGATCAAATTATTTGAATGATAATCCAGCGGACAAGCAGTTTTATTGCCGGCCGAATTAATGCACGGGAAGACAAACCGGACCCAACCAGGGTTAAGGGAGGAAAACTCCGCTTGGGTCGGAATTTTCCGTAAGTCCCTGATATCAACTTGCATGCCGTACTCGGTTAAGCCCGAAACATTAAAGGTATTCAAGCCATACTGCTGGGTGCCGGTATTGGGGTCACAACTCAAGCCGCTCTGGCAGGCGCCATTGGAAATCCGGCAAAGTTGGCCGTCATGGCAAGTCCCGCACAAATTATTCGTCCCGCCGCAGCAGCCCGGCAAACAGGCGTTGTTGGAGGCAGGAGAAGGGGCGGCCGTCGGCGCCGGCCCGCACCTGGCGGCGTCGGGGGTGTCATAACTGAATTTAATGGCCAAAGGTGTGCCGTTGTTCCCAAAACAGGCCCATTCCTGTCCGGCCGCCCCGGGATTCCCCGGGTCGCAGGCGGAGGTTTCAATCAGTGTCCAGGTATGGGGGTCAATCCCGCCATTGGGGTCACAGGATGAGGCATAAACTTTTTTAATCAAACTGAAGGTATCGCTGGCTGTTCCCGGCGGGGCGTAAGTTAATCGTATCTTTACACTCTGGAAAGACGTTTGGGTGATAATGTTGCCTGAGGCATCAACAAACTCAATCCTCGTGCCCGTGCTTGAAGCGTGGGGATTGAAAATTTGGGGATGGAGCGAGAGGTAAACCGCAATGACAATACCAACCAAAACAATTGCTAAAACCAGAATATGGGCAAAGCCTTTTTGGGCAGTTTTTTCCACTAAATTCATTGTTTCAAAAAATTTTTTAGGAAGCAATAGATCATGAGTAGGCTGAGATACATCGGTAACACTTCTAAGCT
>CAYTPB010000031.1:0-5956 GCA_964439785.1 uncultured Gammaproteobacteria bacterium | reverse complement strand
AGGATTATTCCTAAAATTAAATTAACCCCTGGAGTTTGGGTGGTTTCTTCATTATTTAAAAACATGGGAGGGTTTTTGGTGAGAGAGGGGATGGCGGCTGAGGTGGCAATACCTTCTATTTGAGGGAGGGAAGCAGAAGATTTAGGGAGTGAGGCAGAGGATTTTGGAAAAGATGAAATCTGGGGTTTAGGGGATGAGGTGCTTGAAGGGGAGGGTGAGGGAGTATAGTTTATGGTGATTGGGAGGGAGTTGCTCCAGGTTAGATCGCCTGAGGATGTGTATCTGCCAACTTTTAGTAAATAGTTGCCCGAGCCGGTGAAACCGGAATCCAAGGGGTCTGCCATTATGTTAATTTGACCGGTAAAATTGCCGGATGAATCGGTTTGGATGGATGACTGGTTTGAAAAAGTATCGGAATTTTTAACCCAGATGCCGTTTACCTCGGTTAGCCCAAAATAGTTGGTGGAACCGTCTTTGTAAAAGGCCCCCTTAAGATAAAATTGAGTGTTGGGTTTTGAGGGTAGGTTTAAAGTGACCGAGATTGTTAATTCCTGGCCGGAATCCATGCTGTTTTGACCGGATGAAATTTGGAAAATATTACCGGGTGCGGGAGAGGCAGTAGGAGCCGGGGTGGACGTTGGACTGGAAGTTGGGTTGGGGGAGGAAGTAGCTTGGTTGAAACCGGGCGTCAAAACGGTGTCAACACCGGGATCGCTGTTATAGCTAAAAAAATCAATGACATTGCCTGATTGATCCTGCAGGGTGATGGAGTCTCCGCCATTATTCAGCCTTTTATACCCCATTTGGACCTTTAAGTTGTCATGAGGATCTATTTGGCCGGTTAAGGTAACGGCAACGGAAGTACTATCACTGACAGTCCAATTAGTGACATCAATTGCCGAATCGGTGTTATTTATCAATTGTATCCAGTCATAGTTGTCGGTCGGATGGACCATGACTTCCGAGATGAAAACCGAGGAGGCAAAGACCAGGCTGATTAAATTTAAAAAGAGTATTAAAAAAAGTATTCCTAAAAGTATCTTGCCCAGCATAAGTTTCGGGCAAGTTTTGGTTTTTTGAATATAGCAAAGAAATTATCCGGTGTAAAGAACCTGTTTAATATTTGTTTTCACAGACCACTGGACAAAAACTACGCGATCGCGTATATTTTTGGATATGGGAATCCATAAGGGTGGCGCAGCCAGACTGGTTTTAGATGCTCTGAAAAAATCCGTCGATGCCGGTGTAAGATTAGCCGATTTTAGCAGCCACACTTATATTTACGCTTTAGGATACGACAGGATACTGCCAAAATCAGCTTTGGCAAAAGCGATAGGGAGGCTTAAGGAAAAAGGCCTGGTTGATATTAACCGGGATTTAATAGTTAAGTTAACCAAAAAAGGTAAAAATTATTTATCGCCTCAATACTATGAAAAAAGTTGGGATGGGAAATGGCGAATAGTTTCTTTTGATGTACCGGAGAAGAATAAGGTAGTTAGGGATTTATTCAGAAGAAAGTTAAAAAGCTGGGGGTTTAAGTATTTACATAAGTCAGTCTGGATAAGTGAAAGGGATATTTATTCCTTATTGGAAAGGTATATAAAAGAGCTAAAAATAGAAAAATGGGTGATAGTGATGGAGGCTGATAAACTTTCTTCGTCTGTCCCAAAAACTTAAGCGATCGCATAAACTTTTGGTTTGGTAGTTTTGGGTATACTTAGATGGTGTGGAGGTAGTAGAGGGAGACGCCGTCGCCGTCGTCAATTTTAAAGTAGTGGAGGGTGCCGCCGCCGCAGGAAATCCCGCCCTGGAAGAGTTCGCCGTCATGGACCGCTTTGACCTCCAGGGACGTTGGGGAATACATATCAATCCCAGTGTGGGGGCCGCCGCCGTAAAAGCCTAATTTGGCATAGGGAGTCATGCCATAGCCTTGGGTGATCTCTACCGGATCGTCAATCGGCCAATCCAAATTGCCGTGGGGATTGATTGTTCCTTCATCAGCACCGCCGTCGTTGTCAACATAACTAAAACTGTGGGAAGAAAGGAAATTGTTGGGATCCTGGAGTGTGCCACCCTGATGGACTTCAAAATGCAAGTGGGTGCCGCTGGAGCAGGCGCTCGCGCCTGAGATGGCATAACCTATGACCGAACCCTTGGAGATATGGCCCTTATCCACCTCGGTGCCGGCCCCGGCTAAAATTCCTTCAATAGCCGATTGCTCGGCCAGGGCCGCCTGGAGCTGGGATTGGTAGACGGCCTCATTGTTTTTGGTGACCCGCAAAAGCTCCTGTTTGGCCTTTTTTTGCTCATCTAATTGGGATTGGTAAGCAGTCAGCTGGGTTTCCAGCTGTTGCTGCTGTTGTTGTCTGGTCTGTTTATCATTTTTTTGGTCGTTGAAAGTGGATTTGGTGGCCTGGAGCTCATATAAAACTTTTTTATCGTTGGCCTGGGCGACCTCAATGTACTTCATCCGCTCCAGCAAATCGGAGAAGCCGTGCGAGGAAAAAATCAGGTCAAGGATGGAAATATTACCTTCTTTATAAGTCGAGACAATCCTGGCCAGGAGGACCCGGGTCAGGTTATCAACCGTGCCGGAGAGCCGGGTAATCCGGCCATTCAGGTCGGTGATCTCGGAGTTAAGCATAGCGATCTGGTAGTTGGTCTGCTGGATTTTGAGCTCGGTCAACTGGGTTTGGCCATCAATAAACTGGAGCTGGGAGCTTAAGGTTTTTTCCTGGTTCCTGGTATCATTTAACTGCTGTTCCAGCTGTTGGATTTGGTTGCCCAGGTTGTTTAACCTTTGCTGGTCATCGGAGGTTTGGGCGTGGATGGTGGCGGGCGGTATAGAGTATAGAGTATAAAGTATAAAGAATAAAGCAAAGATGATAGATAGACTGAGGAGTCTGTTTTTAAGTAGCCTGCCCATAAATTTTAAAGTCTGAGGTAGCGGCGGACTGCGCCATATGATCCCAGGCCGCCGATTAAAATAGCCACCAAAAGCTCAACCCCAAGCAAACTTAACATTGTCACAGGCGATGGGGGCAAAAGCTTTAAATCTCCCAAATTAGCCTGGATCATAGGTGAAAAGTACCATAAAATAAGGTAGCTTAAGGCCCAGCCAAAGAAGGCGCCAACCAGCCCATAAGTGATTCCTTCTAAAATAAAGGGGATCCTGATAAACCAGGTGGAGGCTCCTAAAAGCTTCATGGTTTCTATCTCGGTTCTCCTCAGCCTGATTTTAAAGCCGATGATGATTAGGGTTATTAAGGTGGAAAAGACGATTAGAAAGATGGTGGCGGCGCCGCCGATCCAGCGGACGGTTCTGGCAAAGGAACTTAAGGATGAAACTACATCCTGGGGCACTAAAACCTGGTCAACGACCGGTTCCTTTTGCAAAACGGCGGCAATCGGGCCCAAATCATCCAGACTCTGGGTGGAGATTTCCAGAGAGGCGGGCAAAATATTAGCAGTGACAAGCTCTAAAAGCTGGGGGTCCTGCTTGTTTCTGTCACGGTAGATCTGAAGCGCCTCATCTTTTGAGACATAGTGCATGGAGGTGACCATGCCGGTTTGGTTTAGCGCGTTTTCTATAGCCTGGATATCCTGGGTGGTGGCTTCCTCTTTGAAAAAGGCGATGGCCTGGGGTTTTGATTCAACATATTTTAAGGCGGCCTCGGAGCCTAAAGCCAATAAAAGAAAAATACTCAGGCAAAAAAAGGTCAAAAACATGACCATGGAGGCGGTTAGCGCCTGGTAGGGTGATCGCCTTAAGTTTCTTTTAGTTGTTTTCCAAAATCTGCCCATTAGTGTATCTCGTATCTCCCCTCCAGGGAGTCTTTGGCAATTTTGCCGTGCTTGAGCGAGACGACCCGGCGTTTTAGGGAATTGACGATTTCCGCGTTATGGGTGGCCATTAAGACGGTGGTGCCCCAGGAGTTGATCTCATTTAAGAGCTGGATGACGCCCCAGGCGGTTTGGGGATCAAGGTCCCCGGTCGGTTCATCCGCCAGCAGGATATCCGGTTTGCCGATAATAGCCCGGGCAATGGTAGTCCGCTGGGCTTCCCCGCCGGAGAGCTGTCTGGGGAAGAGGTTTCTTCTTTCCCATATTTCAAACAGCTTTAAAATTCTTTCCACTTCTTTTTTGATATCATCATCTTTAAAGCCGCGGACCTCAAGCGCCAAAGCCACATTTTCAAAAACGGTCCTGTCATCCAGCAGTTTAAAGTCCTGAAAGACAAAGCCGATCTTTCTTCTGAAAAACGGCAGGTCTTCCCTTTTGATCTTGCCTAAATCCTGGTCGCCAATGAAAATCTTACCTGAGGAGGGATGGATTTCCTTAGCCAGTAATCTTAAAAGGGTTGATTTGCCGGCCCCTGAGGGTCCGACCAAAAAGACAAACTCGCCGACTTCTATATTCAAATTGATTTCGGACAAAGCCGTGATCTGGGAGCCGTATTTTCTTGAGACATCTTCGAATTTTATCAACATAAATGAAATTGATTAAGGATTAAAGAATAAGGAATAAAGAATTGTTCATCATTAATCGTTATTCGTTAATCATTACTCTACCTGGACCTTGCCAACATCCATCAGCCAGCCTTCTTTAAGGGCTTTCTGGGTTTCTCCAAAGACTTTAACCTTTTTGCCTACATACTGGGACAAATCAACCACTGATGAGGTTAGAGCCACCGGTACCGCTCCCTGCCTGACCAAAAGGTAAGCCCCTTCGGAATAGTCATCGGGGGCGCCTGGTTTGGGAGAGGGTTTGGGTTGGATAACACCTTCGGCAAAGTCTTTAAAGGTTTGGTTGTCTTGGGAGGCGGACTTCGGAGGTCCGCTGACTGAACCGGCTGGGGATACGGTGCCGGTAGAGTTGCCTTTCCCCCCGGTTTTGGCCAGGACCAGGCCGGTGGTAATCCCTAAAATTATGGCTACGACAATAACGGTCGCAAAAAATTTAAGAGGGGAGGAAGGACCGGACAGTTTTTGAGTTAATCGTTCTTTCTCCATGACTTTAAAGCTTACTTACCATTTTAACACAAAGCTCAAAGGATGGAAGCAATAGAATCATTGCTCAAAAATTTCATACTCACCCTCTTCTAAAGCATAAATAGGCAAGGTTTGGTCGCCATATTTTTTGAGTTCATCTAGGGCTTTGTCCCAATCTATGGGACCCCGGGGATCATCTGAGCCATAGTTGGATTTATAATGGGGGATGATTTTGATGGGTAAAAATCCAAATCCGCTCATACACTTTCTCCAGTCGCAGTTCCAGAAATGCCTGACCAAAGCATCGGAGCCGGCAGAGGACGTAGCCACCCTTTTTCCCTTCCAGGGTTGGGAGAGGATAAAGGGTTGGAGGTAATACTGAAGCAGGGTGTCATCTCCCCCACTGATGTATAGAACATCACACCATTTAACCTGCTCAGCAAACTCATCAGGCATGGCCAGCTTATATTCAGGTTCAATCCCCTTTAGGAGGGTTTTGTTGGTTTCCAAATCCTCCTGGAACTTTTTCTCCCAGTCTTCCCTGGGCCTGGCAAAAAAACAGTATAAAATCTTGGGATTTTTACCCAAGCCTTCCACAACCTCGTTCAAAAACTTTTTACCCTTATCAGGTGTGTTTTTTAACCCTCCAGAATTTACAAAATATTTGGTCATCTATAAACTCCTGATTTCTGCCTCTATAAACTCTTGCAAATTTCCATCAAGTACCCCATCTGTGTCAGAGGTTTCAACACTGGTCCTTAAATCTTTGACCATGTGGTATGGGTGGAGGACATAGGAGCGGATTTGGGTGCCCCAGGAGCCCATGGTTTTTCCGCCCTTGAGTTCCTTTTCCTGGGCCTTTGTTTCTTCCTGTTTGAGGACCCAGAGCCGCGCGCGCAAAAGTTTTAGCGCATTTTCCCGGTTTTGCAGCTGGGAGCGTTCCGTCTGGCAGGTGACCACAATAC
>CAYTPB010000030.1:0-6185 GCA_964439785.1 uncultured Gammaproteobacteria bacterium | reverse complement strand
TTCAGATAAACTAACCAAAGAGATCCAGGAAGCAACTGTCAAAATTTTTAAGGCATTAGATGGTTGTGGCGTGGCCAGGGTTGATTATTTTGTTAACCAGGACAAAACTAAATTCTGGGTTAATGAGATAAATTCTATACCCGGTTCTTTTGCCTTTTATCTATGGGAACCTTTGGGGCTTAAATATAAAGATTTACTTGATCAAATAATTGACTGCGCCCTAAAGAGAGCTGAAGCTCAAAAGAAAACTCAATACACCTTTGACTCAGGATTACTTGAACAAATGGCCAAAGCCAGCAATAGTTAAAAATACTGATCTGGCAGATCATTCTCCAGTAACACCACTGCACCTGGTTCTATCAAGGTTTTTAAAAGGGATAAACCATCTGAGGTGGAAGAAACAAGATGGGTTTTTTGTTTTGGAAACCTGGTACTTTCCAAACCTTTTAATAGGGGCACTTTGGCATTTTCCCCAACTATAATTATCTCATCACAAACTTTGGCAGCTTCCAGTGCAAACTCAAAATTTTCCTTGTCATGTTCTTTCCCTAGCTCCACCAGTCCCGGCGTAACTAAAATCTTTTGCTTTCCTTCAAGGTCATTCAAAAGTTTTAATGATGACTTAGAGGAAGTAGGGTTTGTGTTGTAAGTGTTATCAATAATTGTCATGTTGCCCTGTTTTCTGACTTCTAGTCTGTGGGGGGTAGGCAAAATCTTCTCGGCCCTCTCGGAAATTCTCTTTAAACTTAAACCCAACTGATTGGCTATGGCTGTAGCTGATAAAAAGTTGATCACATTATGTGCCCCCAGAACCGGCAATTTCACCGAAACTTTTTCGCCCCTTTTGGTTTTAATCTCAAAACTTAATCCGTCGGTAGTTTGCATAACTTTTTCTGCAAAATAATCACTATCTTTATCACCGTAAAAAATTTTACGATTTGAGTAATCTGGTGATAACTTGCTTGACCATCCATCTTGTGAGTTAAGGAATAAGAGTCCATCTTTGGGTAAACTTTCAGCTAATTCAAATTGGGCCTTGGCCAGTTTTTCCATTGAGCCGAATCTTCCCAAATGTTGAGCGGCAATTGATGTTATAACACCCAAATCCGGTTTAACAATACCGCAAAGCCTCCTGATATCCCCCGGATGGTACGCATCCATCTCCACAATAAAAATCTCTGTATTGTCTTTCACATCAGTTAAAACTGTCCTGGCAACACTTATTGGGGTATTAAAACTTTTGGGAGTTTTAACCACTCTAAAGTCTTTCCATAAAATTGTATAAAGCATATTCTTAGTGGAAGTTTTAGCAAATGACCCAACCACTGCTACCACTTTTATTTTTGGTAATATTGCCATTTTTCTTTTTGCAGATTCGATAATTTTATTTTTTTGGTAGAGTTCAAAAGGTGAAAGGATAATTTGACTAACTACTAAAATGAATGGATCCAAAAATATGAAGATCAGAATAAAAAACCATGAAAAATAGACAGAGACTAAAACAGTTAAAAATAAACTGGTTAAGGCCAATAGTCTAGCCTTACTAGTCCATTCCAGTTTATGTTTCTTTTGCAAATTTCTCTTAAAAGGACTTTTTAAGAACCACCTTAAAAAATCCATTGACTCATACTCAAAATTTTGGTAAATATATAGATGGTCAAAAAGCGGAAACAGCTTAGATAAAATCTTTGACATAATAAACAAACCTATCCGGGTTTTCCACATGAGGAAAATGGCCAACTTCATCAATCACTTCAATTTTGGAATTTGGAATTAATCTGTACATCTTTTTACCATTACCTAAAGATGCTTCCAAAATTGGATCCTTCTCTCCCCAGATTAACAAGGTTTCGGTTTTTATCTTTGGTAAGTCTGTTGTCAGATCTTCATTTGATACATTAGTGAGTGTTTCCTTAAGTTCACCCGCATTGATATAATCAGATTCCAAACTTCTATAAAATTTATATCTTAATCTTTCTTTTAAGTTAAACCAATTTGGGATTAAATAATGGAAAGCTTTTGCCAACGGATAAAACAAGGTTTTGGAAATATCTCTTTTTGGTCTTATCCCGGCGCTGTCCTCTAAAATTAATTTTTCTAAACTGGCCGGATAATTGGCTGCCAGCTTTATGGCAATTCTCCCCCCCACAGAATGGCCGAGTAAAGTTACATTTTTAATTCGATTCTTTTTAATAAATTCGTAAATGACATTGGCGTAGTCGATAACTTTAAAGGACCTTTTAGGTAAATCAGATCTGCCAAAACCGGGTAAATCAATTAGCCAAAGGGTGAAATCTTTTTTCAAAGGTTCTATCACCCCCCAAAAGCTGGAAGAGTCCTGTTTCCAGCCGTGAAGCAAGATTATATTTTTCCCTTGACCAACTTTTTGATAATAAATATTCTGTCCATTAACATCTATGTACATTTAAACCACCTCTCTCCTGGTTGAGTCCACCAAATTTACCATAATGTCATAAGGTGTGGTGTTGCAAAGTTTGGCGCTGTTTTGTATGGAATTTTTGTCTTTGGGGTTATCAGAGTAAACCACCACTTCATCCCCAACACCCACACCCTTTGCATGTGTCAAATCTATTGTTGCCACATTCATACTAATCATCCCGATGATGGGACACTCAACACCGTTAACTTGCACAACCCCCCTGTTTGACAATCTCCTGTCCAGCCCGTCATTATAGCCCAATGGCAAAATCCCAATCACCATATCCTTAGAAGCTGTGAATGTCCCGTCGTAACCAACTTTCCCGCCTTTTTTTAACTTTTTAATTTGGACAATATGGGTAGTAAATTTTAGAACCGGTTGGAGTTTTGGGAAATCCCCAATTGGATCAATTCCATATAAAGCCTTCCCAACTCTAGCTATATTGCATTCAGTGTTCGGTAAAGTTAAAAGTCCGGCTGATGCAGAAAGATGTTTATACTTTAGCCCCAGGTGGTTTTTACTACAGATTTCCAGAGCCTTCTTAAAATTTCTTTCCTGCTCTTTATTTTGAGGACTTTTGGGATCATTAGCTGATGCGAGATGGGACATGAGCCCCACAATATTTATATTTTTAAATTCCTTTAACTCCAAAATAAAATCTTCCAGCTCCTCAATTGACACCCCTTCCCTGTGCATCCCCGTATCCACAAAAATATTCACCTCACACCCTTTTTGGTATTTATCCAGGGCCCCGGCAGTTTGAAGATCCCATACAGAATAGGAAAAGGGCAATTTTTTAACCCTTAAACTTCTGGGGTCAATATACCCCATGATTAAAATTGGGGTTTTAATTTTAGCTTTATGTAACTGGAACGCTTCATATAAACTGTCAACACATAAGAAAGGGGCGTCAAACTTATCAACCAATTTTCCAATCATAGTAATCCCATGGCCGTAAGCATTGCTCTTTAAAACCGGGGTAATTTTTATCCCTTTATTGATAGATGACAAATATTCATAGTTGCCCACCAATCTATCTTTTGAAATTTCTATTCTGTTTAATGGATGATAAGCTCTGTTTAAGATTTTTCTGACAAGATCTATCATCTAAAAATTTCCTCAACCAGACTGTTAAACTTTCTGCCCCTGTCAAACTCATTTTTAAACATGTTAAAAGAGGTGGCACCGGGAGAAAATAAAATTGTGTCGCCCTCCTTAATGTTTCCCTTAACATCTGTCAAAAGACTTTTTAAATCTCCATAAGTTCGCTTAATTTTGTCACTTTCTCCCAGACTTTTTTTGATTTCATCTGTGGCATCACCGTCTAAAAAGTAAACTGCTTTAGCCAAATTTTCTATCTCTTTTGCAAATTCTCCAAACTCTAAATTTTTATTAGCTCCACCGGCAATTAAAACTGAGTTAGGCAAACTCTTTAAAGCCTGGATAGCGGCAGCAGGATTGGTAGCAGTGGTGTCATTGTAAATTTTTACCCCATTCCATTCTCTAGTTAGCTGCAGCCTAAACTCCACGCCCTTAAAATTCTTAATAACTTTTAATGCTTCATCTTCTGTAACCCCAAATTCTTTGACAACAGCCAAAGCGGCTGCAATGTTTTCCCTGTTGTGTTCCCCCGGCAAGCTGGTTTCCAGATCTTTTGGCAAATCCGGAGCAGAAAAATAAATGATTTTTGACTTTAAACCGTTTTTAAAATCTACAGTATCTGTGACAGGGTCGTCCTTTCTTAAAAACAAAACATCATCCGCTGTTTGATACCTGGCAATAACTCTTTTGGCATTTATATAATTTTCCATGGTCCCATGATAATTTAAGTGGTCTGTATAAATATTGGTGATAATGGAATATTTGGGGGAAGTTTGGTGATCTTCAAAAGCCTGGAGCTGGAAAGAAGACAGCTCCAGGACTATCAAAGATTTTTTATCAACTACATCAATTAAATCAAAAACGCTTTTACCGATATTGCCTGCATGAACTGCATTAGATCCTGAAACGAGTTCAGAATGACAGCGGGAGAGAATTTCATAAATTAAAGAAGAAGTGGTGGATTTACCCTTGGTGCCGGTCACGCCAATAATTTGGGATGGTTTAACAAACTCCAATAAAATTCCCATGTCCATCTCCACCCTTTTACCTTTTTCCAGGGCGTACTTAAGGTAGGGATTATCGGGTTTGACGGCCGGGTTCCTGATAATTAAGTCCGCCCAGTCTAAATCCGAATATTTATGTTCCCCCAGGGTATATTCAATGTTATTAAAGTTCCTTAGCTCCTTAAGAGATTCCTCAAGTTCTTCCTCGGTTTTTAAGTCCGTCACCCTGACTTTTGAGTTATTTTTGGCAAAGAATTTAGCCGCCCCCAAACCTCCCTGGTTAACTCCCAATCCTAAAATTAAAACTTTCAGTGTTGAATAATTATTCATTGGTTAATTTTCTTCCTATTTGATCAATTATCCCTGCTCCCATAAAAACCACCATGTCAAAACCTTTGGATTTTTCTCTGACTTCATTTTCCAACTCACCCTCCGGAATATATTCAAAATTATTTTTATTTACCGCCCCGGCAAACATTTCACTGTTTACATCGCCAGTATCACTTTGCCTGGCTTTATAAATATCCGTAATGGTTATTTTATCGGCAGGCAAATCTTTAAAAACTTTAGTAAAATCATCAAACAATACCTTAGTTCTTGAAAACATATGGGGTTGGAAAATTATCCAGATTTTTTTATTGGGAAACTCTTCCCTGATTGCCTCAGTGGTAACTTTAATCTCTGTCGGATGATGGGCGAAATCGGAGTAAAAAATTGATCCCTGATACTCTCCCAACTTCTCAAACCTCCTCCTAATTCCACTAAAACTCATTAAACTTTTTTGGATAACACCGGGATCAGTCCCCAGTAAAATTCCTGTCTGAAAAACCGCCTGGGCATTTTTGACGTTGTGTTTGCCAATCACTTTTAGCGGGAAATTCAATTCGCATTTGGTAAAATCGAAACAGGACACCTTTGTTTCCTTCATTAAATCTTTTAAGAGCTCTGCTACTGCCGGATCTTCCAGATTCCCTACGATTGATTGCTTGGTCTGTAAAAAGAACCGGTAAAAACTATCTTTATAACTTTCAAAATCCTTAAAAAACTCCGGATGGTCCATTTCTATGTTAGTCACAATGGTTATGTCCGGATGAGACACTAGAAAATTGTTGTTAAATTCGTCGGCTTCCGTAATAAAATATTTTGACTTGCCAACTCTGTAATTCGCTCCCCATTCCAGAACTATTGCCCCAATTGAAACTGTCGGATCCATTCCCGCGTCTTCTAAAACTTTAGCTAACATAGCGGTAGTGGTGGATTTTCCATGGGTCCCGCAAACAGCCAGAACAAACTTATCCTTTTCCAAATATTTCCCCATAAATTCCTGCCAGGTCAAAACCTCAATCCCTTTTTCCTTTGCGGCTTTAAGTTCTTCATTATCTGGGTCTGCTGAAAAAATTGCCGGAGTTACAGCCAGGATGTCTACATCTTTTAAATGTCCAGGTGAGTGACCAGCTAAAAGCTGGTCCCCCTTAAAATTTTTAGTGAACTCATTATTGGGGTTGGGGTCGCACCCGGTCACACTAAACCCCTGTGCTTGGGCAATATTTGCCACACCCGACCCCCCTGACCCCCCGATTCCCAAAAAGTGAACATGCATATGAGTATTCTAAAGGAAGATTAAGGAGTAATCAATTTGG
>CAYTPB010000029.1:0-6343 GCA_964439785.1 uncultured Gammaproteobacteria bacterium | reverse complement strand
CCGCTTGGTGAAGGTGAGGGATGGGGCTCGTCAGGGGCTATGTTGTAGTACATAAAAAGCTGTCTGGCGATATCAAAAAAGGTCGGGGCGGCGGTATCGGCGCCGTAGATGGAGGCTGTCGGCTCATCGTAACGGACGATCATAATAAATTTGGGATCGTCCGCCGGCGCAAAGCCGATAAATGAAGCAATGGTTTTACTCGCGTCATAATGCCCGGCTACCGGGATCTGGGCTGTACCGGTCTTTCCGGCGATCTTAAAATCCTCCACTCCGCCGTGGGCTTTATACCATTGGGCTTCACCCCTGTCTACCGCCTGAACCATCATATCCTTGACGGTATTGGCTGTCTGGGGAGTGATTGGGGTCCCCACGATCTTAGGCTGGATAATGTATTTGTTTGTCCCATCATCAATCTCCCGGACCACGTGCGGCTCCATCAGCTTTCCCCCGTTGGCAATTGAGGCCACTGCCCTAACCATTTGTAACTCCGTCGCCGAAATTCCCTGGCCGAATGAAGCTGTATCCAAATCAATATTATGCCAGTCTTTTTTGGGCCGGATATCCGGCGTGGCTTCATCCTGCAGGTCTACCCCGCTCAGGGAACCAAAACCAAAATTTTGGATATATGAAAACATTTTATCCAATCCCAGCTTCTGAGCCACAAATACCATTCCGGTATTATCGGAATGAACCAGCACATCGGTCATGGTGGTATTAGGGAAATACTTATTATCCCAGGTCCTGATGTCATAGCCGTCAATCTGGACCGGCCCGCTGCAACTGTCGCAGCGGGTATCGGGGGTAATCAAACCCTCATTGATTGCCGCCGCCATAATCAACACCTTAAAAGTTGACCCCGGCTCGTAAGCATCGGCAATCGCCGCATCTTTATAAAAAGAGGGCGGGAACTGTCCCGGACTCGCCGGGTCATAGCTTGGGAAAGAAGCCAGAGCTAATATCCCGCCGGTTTTAGGATCCATCACAATAGCCGATGCACCCTTGGCGCCGTATTTTTGGATTCCGTCTTTTAAATCAGCTTCAACTATACTTTGGACCGTCCGGTCAACATTTAAAATTAAAGTTTTACCGTCCTTGGGCGGATCATCCAGATAAGTCCCGATTAGAATCGGCTGGCCCTGGGCATCTTTCTCCTCGGTTAATTTCCCGTTTATACCCTTTAGCTCTCCGTTATAAAATCCTTCCAAACCGAAATAACCGGTCGGGTCGCCATACACATCAGATCCGACAAAACCTAAAAGATGGGCGCTGGAGGAGCCTTCCGGATAGAACCGGCCGGTTGACTGCTGAAACCCCACTCCGGCCAAATTGAGCTTCTTTAAGACTTGCATCTGACCATAGTTTACGGTTTTATTTAACGACACCCAAAAAAGATTTTGGGAAATCCGGTCAAAAATCCGCTGGTCAATCTGGTTAATACTGTCCTGTCTCGCCTGGTCGGTTGTGTCCTCCGGATGGGGGTCAAGGTTATAAATTGCCCCGGCTAAAGTTTTGGCAACTGCCGCCTTATCCGCAATAACTTTTGGCTCGGCATAAATTGAAAATGTTGGCTGGACGGATGCCAGGGTTGAATTGTCGGAAAATAAAATATCACCCCGGGGCGCCTGCACCTCCGATACATGCAACCTTTGACCCTCAGCTTTGGCTTCCAAACTGTCTGACTGTAAAATCTGCCAGTAAAAAAGCCTGACCACTACCAAAAAAATGACAAAAAAGTAACAAAATCTAACGGCTTTGAAACGGGCAGACATAACTTCAGTATAACACTAGAGGCCATTTACATATTGAACGTTCTTAGGCTTAATGAAACCATAAAGTGAGGCATATTCTACCATCTTTTTTAGCGAGGCCCTCTCATCAATCTGATTTTTCAAAAGTAAATTTTCCAGAGTTAATTCCTGGCGTGTCTGTTCCAGCTTGCTAATCTGGTCACCAAAAGTAGACAACCTATTCAAAGACCAAATCTCGGTAACCATAGTCAAAACTAAAATAATTAAAAACGTAACCAGGATTTTTCTCCCGCTAAAGTTCAAGAGATGAAACATAAGATAAAATTGCGCCTGTTGTCACAAGTTCCCTGAGAAGGATTAATCTGATTAGCAAAAAAATAACGGACTCAGAGATTCCCATTGGCCTGTTTTTTGGTCCGTCTCTTTTTCCGCCCTGAAGGTAAACCCAAACTAATGGATTTCACCATCTAATCCATTGTGTATCATTTTTCCACAATGTGTCAAGGGATAAGTGCCATTTATTTCTTTGTTTGTGGAATTAACACAGCATAGATCCCATCCCCATTAGCTTGGGAGGTTAAACCACCGGATGAGGAGGCAGTTTTAGTATCCAAAAGACTCCAGGAATTTTTGGAAATTGTATATTTGGCAATTTGGGCTCCGGTTGGAGGGTTGTTAGCTAAATCAATCTCCACCTGTCCGGAAGGAAAACTCTTGGTAGTTGGAACATTTAAAGCATAAACCTTTCCCATCACATCTTTCCCGTCGGGCAGCTTCGGCAATCCCGATAAGTCATTAACTATTGTCCAGCCAATTAAATTCAGCGTCTGTCTGTCGGCAGAAGTATTATAAATAAAGTGTCCGTCACCTGATGTAATCTGCCCCAGCGCCACGTCAGGCTGTTGCAGATGCCACGTAGAAATCATCCTGTAGGCCTTGTCTCCTTTTTGGATATGCAAAGTTAAAGTCCCATTCTCAACATTGGGATCAAACACACAGTGCGGCCCGGCCCTGGTAAAACCCTGGGAACAGGTGCCAAACAAGATCTCCTGGGAGTAATCTGATTTTTTATTTCCTTGGCCTAATTTTTTAATATCTCCATGAACCCCCCGGTCAATCCCGTTTGACTGGTATTCCAAATCATAGGAAATGGCATCGTAGTCCCCTACCCGCGTAATATCTAAAATAAGGGCGCGGCCGTCATCCCTTGGGACCAAAAGTGCGTAAGGCCCTGTTGGGTCAAAAGGCAAATCAACTTCCTGCAAAGGACCTTGCGGACCCCTATTGGCAATCCTGTTATAACCTATAATCACGCCCAAAATTATTAAAACTAAAGCTGCAATTAAAATAAAATTGGTTTTTTTATTTGGGTCAAGACTTGACCAAGTGGAGGTTAATTTTTTAGGCAGTTTGGGCATTTAATTTTTGTCTTATATAATCTGCCAGGTCTGTAACTTTCACCCTTTCCTGGATAGCGGTATCCCTATCTCTGATAGTTACACTTTCATCTTCCAGTGTATCAAAATCTACGGTAATTGAGTAGGGAGTTCCGATTTCATCCTGGGCGGCGTAGCGTTTGCCAATATTTCCCCTATCATCCCAGGCGCACATAAACTCCTCCCGGAGCACCTCATAAATTCCCCTGGCTTTTTCCGCCAGTTCGGGTTTATTCCCCAAAAGCGGGAAAACGGCCGCCTGGTAAGGGGAAAGTTTCGGATGAAGTTTTAGAAAAACCCGGCCGTTATCTTCGGTATATGAATCTAAAAGCAAAACCAGGATTGACCTGTCCACCCCGGATGAAGTCTCAATATCAAAAGGAATATATCCTTCCCCCGTCTCAGGATCACGGTAACCCATATCCTGCCCGCTGTACTCTCCATGCCGCTTTAAATCCCAATCCCCCCGGTTATGGATTCCCATTACCTCATCCCATCCCCAAGGGTAGTTGTACTCAATATCTACCGCCGCCTTAGCGTAATGGGCCCGCTTTTTCGGTTCATGGTCTTTAAGCCTCAAATTATCCTTTTTTACCCCTAAATTCAGGTAAAAGTCCACCCGGTTCCTCTTCCAGTACTCATACCATTTATCCGCTTCGCCCGGCTTGACATAAAACTGGACCTCCATCTGCTCAAACTCCCTGGACCTGAAGATAAAATCTTTGGGGGTAATCTCATTTCGGAAAGCCTTCCCGATCTGGGCAATACCAAAAGGGATTTTCACCCGGGTAGAGTCTAAAACATTCTTAAAATTAACATGGACCCCGTTTGTTATCTCTCCCCTTAAATAAATCTCGGAGGAAGTATCCTCAGTCACCCCTAAATAGGCTTTCACTAGTAAATTAAAGTTTTTTGGCTCTGTCCATTTTACCCTTTCCCCTTTATGGGACCTCTCATGCTCACCTATTTCATCCGGTTTGTCTGCCCGAAATCTTTTGTGGCATAATTTGCACTCAACCAAAGGGTCCGAAAAGGCCTCCACATGGCCGGATGCCTCCCAAGCCCGGGGATTCATCATAATAGCCGCATCAAGCCCCACAATATCATCCCGAAGTTGTACCAGATCCCTCCACCAGAGGTCTTTTAAGTTTTTCTTGAGCAGCGCACCCATCGGCCCGTAGTCCCAGGTGCCTGAGAGTCCGCCATAGATCTCAGAACCCGGGTAAATAAACCCCCGGCGTTTACATAAAGCTACAACTTTCTCCATTAAATTTTGATTATCCATAAATTTACTTTAGTTTTTTAAGGACCTGAACACTTTTTAAAGACGATTCCAGAATCTTCTCAATATAATAGCGCATGATCCTTTCAAGTTCCATAGCCGTTTCTTCCTTGATCTCTAAATTAGAAATCTCTGTCCAGGAGCCAACCCTTAAACCCCCCAGAATTTCCCTCACCTCAGGAGTTAAATTTGGTACAGCCTCATCCGACCAAAAGCCTAAAAGATATAAAAGTTTAACCTCAAAAGCCCTGATAAAGATCTGCCTGGGGTTTTTATTCAACAGCCCTAAAATCTGCAAAGTTAAATTATAAACCTGGGGATTTTTCTGCTCCTCCGGTACCAGACGGTCTATCAGTTCAATAATATGGAAAGCATAAGTGGTTAAAGTTAAATTCTCCTTAATTTTCTGGAAAGTTTCAATTGATTCCGCTTCGGATAAATTATAACTTTTGGACTTAAAAATATGCAGCCTGACTCTGTTTAACACTTCTACGTTCCCGGCCCGCCTTGAGGTAATCCTTCTCACCCCTTTGGCAATCACGGAAATTTTTCCAAACCTTTCCGTCAGGACTGTCAAAACCCGGTCAGCCTCCCCAAAATTAATCCCTTTTAAAACCAAACCCTCCATGGTAAAAGCCGGCATGCAGGAAGTTTAAGCTACAATTAAAGTTTGGGCAAGTAGGGCAGCAGCTTAATTCTAAGTCTTACTAAATCTTTTAAGGTCATCCCTAATCTCATTCTCTTCCCACTTGTTAAAGATCCTTCAACCCCTTTATGAAAAGTTGTTCCCCTTTCCAGGGTACCCAAAATATTTAAGATTTAGTTGGCCTGGTTACTAAAATACCCCTGCCTTTCATTCCTCAGCTAAATAGCATAACCCCGATCACGTTTAGCCTCACAATCTGCTCTTTGGTTAAAGATAGTATCCCTAAGTTTTTCTGTCATGTAACCTGCGATTATAAGGAAATAAAAGTAAAGATCAACTTAAAACTTTAAACTCTGGTCAGAAGACAGGATAAAGTTTTTGGTGGAACCGCCAACTTTGACAGCATAGTCAAAATCTTTAGTGCCGGCCTGTTTCTGGATTAAAATCTGGTAGGGGCTTTGGGAAGTTATACTTTGGGGGGTAGTGTACTGCAGTGTAACTGTCAGGGAATTCTGGGGCCTGACCTGGATAAACCCGTCAAAATAGGTTTTTCCCAGATCATCATGGGAAGCCACTACCTCCAGAGAACCCCTGGAATAGGTGAGAGTTGACCCTTGTGGCACATACACCCTAAAGTAATCCCTGTTAATAGCGTTTAGCCAGGTATTGTAAGGCTGGGGGTTGGAATAATTAATGGTTAAAGTGTGCTTGCCCGAGGATTTATCCACCTGCAGGTTTACATCCTCCGTCACATACAAATTTGACTTTCCTCCGGCAAAGTTTGAGTCGTTAATAGCCAGATAATCCCCGTTGGTCGGCAAAATTCTGCCTGTCCAATTTAAGGTATCAAGCGCACTCTCGGTTTTGTCATCATGCATATAAAACTGTAAGTGTTTCCCGGCCGCCAAATCCGCTCCGGTGCTGATTAACTCGGGCAGCTCTGTAGCGGAAGAGGATAAAGCCTTTTGCATGATCTGTTGCATTAGCGTCCCCAAAATGGCTTTCCTGTCAGCTTGACCCTGGGCTACCTTCTCCGAATAATCCTCCAGCTCATAAACCACGTTTGAACAGTTGCATCTTTTATCCAGATCATCGCTGTAAGTCGTTCCAAACACCTGGATCGGACCGGTTATCTTGATTAATTGTTCAACCACTTGGGTGTCGATGGCAATAACCCCGTCAAACGGCAAACCCTTGCCCAAAAGCGAATACATGCTCTCAAACTGCTTCA
>CAYTPB010000028.1:0-6686 GCA_964439785.1 uncultured Gammaproteobacteria bacterium | reverse complement strand
ACTCATGATTTTAAGGGCAATATCGGACGGCGCGATTTCGATGTTCTGGCCGGGTAACTCTAAAACCTGGAATTCCGGCCCATAACTATACTGTGAAACCGGCTCGCTCTGTATTATACAGCTTTTAGTTGAATCGATTGTCTGTTCACCTAGATACCAGGAGGCAGGTGCCCGGAAACGGGCGCCAATAGTTGAACAGGTTTTCCAAATCAGGTTATCCCCTCCACCGCTCGCTTGGGCCCCATAATCACAAGCTGCTAAACCCAAACTGCCAAGCATACCGGCGCAAACTAAACCCCAAAAAAACCCTTTTTTCGGGGAACCCTCGTTTGTCCGCCTTTGCAGTTCGAACCTATTCATGATCAGTGATTCTAACCCATATTCACCAGAACGTCAAACCGTCAGCTTTGCTTTAACTTGGCCAAAACAATCAGCCGCTTAATATTTAGTCCCGGCGGCACACAGGTCATTAAGGTCAGATACCTTCCCTCCTGATCCGGCGGGTTTACCACGCTGACATCATTTGGATCCACCACCCTTATTCCCTGCACCACATACTCATACTGCTGCCCTACCGCCTCAACAAAAATACTGTCACCCTTTTTAACATTTGGCAGGTAGGAAAAAATAGCCTGAAAATTGGTCGGCGAATAAAACTGGGGCAGACTGGAATGGCCCGATACAAACACATTCCCGCGCTCTCCAGGCAGCGCAGTCCCGGGAAGCTGGGTTAGGGAGTGGTCGGCATCATTTGAATTAACAGCCACCTTGGTAGGCGGCAGCTTAATACCCGGAATTGCCACCGTAAACTCCTGATAGGGCACATCGGTCTGGTTTTTGGTTGAGACAATCGCCGGAAAACTGCCGTCGTTCTCAATCGAAATTCTCAAAACTCCGCCTCCGGATGCAGTCGGGTCGACTAAAAACGAGTTGGCATCCAAAGCAGTCATTGCCCAAACCTGATAAATCACTGCCGGCATCACCACTTGTATCAGCAAAAATATTCCAACTCCCATCAACATCAGCGGCATCAACTTCTTCCTGGAAAATTTACTTTTAGCCATAAAATTATAATAGCATTAACGGGGAATCTGCGGGGGAATCTGGTCGGGATTACTAATCACCCCTGTGGGTTGGGGATTGGGCGGAAAACTTTGGATTGGGGCGGGTTTGACAAAATTCCTGCCGTCGGGGGTCTTGCACTGCTCGGGATAAGTCATCAAAACCGGATAACCGGCCTTTGCACAATCATCAAAGCTGTTAATGTCCCGGAGGTTAACTTTTGGCTTGTTTTGGGATTTTGAATAATAAATCCCCCCCGCCAGGGCAAATAAAATCAGCGCTGCTATTAAAAATATTATTGGTGCAAAACCCCTGTTATTTGGTTGTAACATCTATATTGATATTTTGGGACAACCAGGGAATTACACTGAGGGGCCCGGGCAAACTTGGGTGAATAGAGATATTGGATCCAATCACATTATCGATCCCCTTAATAATGTCCTGAGCTTGGGCTGTAGTCTTACCTTTGATCTGGTTTTTAATTGATGTTTCATCCAAAACCGGAATCAAATTAGCCTGAAACCTGGCCAGGAAAATCAGCTTCCCGTCCGGCTCAAGCTTTGAAACATCGGCAGTTGTAGTGGTATCGGCCAGATCCAGCTTGAATCCCGGCGGAACATTTGTCTGAACCAGCTGTGACACCATCGACTTTAGATCATTGTCGGAATAAGCCGTGCCCTTATAATGGATCACCAAATCCAGACTAAAGCTTGAAGCCTGGTCGCCGGCCTTTTTAGAGTAGTTGGTACTGACTATATTCTCATCCAGCGCCTCCGATAAAATCTTCTCATCACCCGATAATTTACCCTGCAGCTTGGTCTGGGCCTGGCTCCTTAATGATGAGGCCAGGGAAGCCAGCAGTTTTTTCTGGTCATCGCTCGTCACAACAGTCACATTCTTGCTGGTCCCGCCCGATAAACCGGAATTAACCTTGGCGCCAAAATCGGATACTGCCTGGCCCTGAACCTGAAGCTGGGTGCCGGCCGGCAGATTGCTGTCAGGACCAATCTGTGAGGCCGTAACATTGGCTGTTGCTGTCCCCCAGGTGCCGGTATCAGCTGAAGGTGAGGCAATATTATTAACGTTTGAATCAAGGGTAAATTTTAAGTTGTTAGGACCGACAAAAACCGTCCCCTGGGAAAATGATCTGGCAGAAGCTGATTTATTATAAATTGTAATTTCTCCTTTTGCCGGATCTCCAACTTGCTTGGTGCCGGTGGCATTGCCCGTCTGGTTGCCTTCAATATCGGTTTCCACGATCTTGCCCGGAATAATTTTTTGGGCCTGGTCAACTGTCGTGGCATTGGGATCGGCTGTTACTTGCTCATCCCTCTCCAAGACCCTTGGGTCAACATAAATTTTAATCGTCGCATGGGGCAAAAACATAAAACCGAGCAGTAAAACCACCAAAACTATAATCGCCAGTATCCCCACCTGGCCGTATTTTCCGCCCGGAATTTTAATGTTGATTCCCCGGGCCCTCAAAAATGCCAGCGGTTTGTTTAACCATCCGCCCAGAAGGCCTGCAATCTGGTTTTCCCTCTGATGGAAAGTTCCCTCAATTCCACCCGCTAAAGCTCCTGCTCTTTGCTGATATCTCATTGGCGCCGGTTGGCTGCCTAAAATCTCACCTTCCTCTCCGGGCGCAACCCTGGACAGCTCCCGTGATGCAAACTCTCCCCGCCGGTTCCTTACTTCCGGTTCCGATACCGGCATCCGGTGGGCCGGGGTTCCCGCCCTCGGCATTTCTACCGTCCGGTGGGGATTAAAGATTACATCGGGGTCAATTTCCGAAGCCCCGGCCAAGGATATGGCCTCAATCGGCGCATTCTCGTCTAAAATATCAATCTTGGGCAAATGTAAAAACGGCAGACTGCTCATCCAGTTAAAGGACGTAATCTCCTCCTTGAGTTTATTCAGGTCGCCCGAGCCATAGAGCACAATTTTGGACGGCAAGACCTCCACCTCGGTAAAACTGTGGAGCGCTGTCTCGATATCAATCGGCAAATCATTACCCCTTTTAACTGTCCTTGAGCCTAAAATTTTCCCTCCCTTAACCAAAGTGACATTTAAGGGATCGGCAATCTCAACTAAAATAGCAGTTGTCGGGACACCGGTTTGTTTCTGCAGAAAATGGGAGACGGCGTGGGAAGTTGAGACATAGGCAATCGGCTCAACATCCAGTTCCTCGGTTAAATGTTTTAAAAAATTGGCATGGGTCTCTTTTAAGTTGTCATCCTGCAACCACGAATCAGGCACGCCAAATAAGATTTTAGTTGGTTCAACCGGAAAGTTTCCCAAGCAAAGATCCAAGGCCCGGTTTCCCGCCTCAATCAAATCATCATCGCCCTTAACCGGAACTTTGACGGTATTGATTATCTTCAAATATTTACCGGTAACTCCCCAAATTGAGGCCTTTAAATCCCTGTTGCTGATATTTAAGGCAAAAAAATATTCCGCTTCCTGGGAGCCGCTTAAAAAGGGCAAATTCTTGGGCAGTAAGTCTTTTAGGTTCATACACGAATAGCCCTAAAAATAGGGGTGATAGACACTATCTTAGCATACTGGCTGGGGAACTGTTAAGAACTGCTGACCTGGATTCTGCTTGAATCCATTTTTTCAAATTTACCGGGATAAAAAGCGCGCTCTTGACGATAGCCAGCTCCTCTTTAGTTCTGGCCGAACCGGTAAAACTGCTGACCGGAAACGCCCGGTTCCTAATTATTGCAGCCATGGGATAATCCCTGCCGGAAATCATAATCCCTATTATCGGCTCCCCAAAATTATCAGGACCGGGATACCTGTCCATCTCCGCTAATTCCTCTTCCGGATCAACCGTCACTCTGATGAATCTTTTCCCAAGCTGGTGGGGATACCAAAATACATCATTCCCATCCAACTCAACAGCCGGCCCGCCTTTGGGTTTTGGTACACCTCTTAAGTAACCGTTAAGATCCAAAATAACCTGACGAAATTCCCCTACCGCCCGCGGATGGTTTTCCTTAAACTCTTCCCCTGAATATAAAGCAGCGCTCATCTCCCTTAAGTGTTGATATTCATATTCTGCCGGAACCATTGGACTATTCTAACCCAAATCAAACCTTTAGGGCAACCATCCGGGATCGCCAAAAACCTGCATCCACTCATGTATAATTAAACCTCATGAATAAAAAAATTTACCGGGAAAATGCCACCAAAAAAGACCGTATCGAACTTCCTGCAGGTATGCGCTATGCTAACTTTTGCAAGCGTACTTTGGAAAAAGAACCCAGGTTTGAGTGCAGCTCAAAAGAAAATGAAGGATTCCTTGGTTTTTATGGGGATTCCAAAACTGCCGGGGAAGCCGCCCTTTCCCATCCTCACCCCGTTATCATCAGGTTTTTCCCGCTCCACCAGGCCTCCCGCTACGATTTCTAGTTAAGCTAACTCTGCGTAAATCCTTCTGACACCCTGGGAAACCGCTTCCTCTTTGGTAATTTTTATTTTCCCAATCACACCTGTATGCTCCACATGCGGCCCCCCGCAAAACTCAGCGCTGTAATATCCGCCTCTGTCCCTCTGATCTTTGGCATTTTTATCAAGCTCAAACCCGGGCCCAATCGCATAAATACTAACGTTGTCCTGGTATTTTTCATTAAACAACCCGATGGCACCCATTTTCTTCGCCTCCTCTAAACCCATCATCTTATGATCCACCTTCAAGTCTTCTTCTATCCTCTGGTTTGCAATACTTTCCACCTCTTTTATCTCCTCCTCACTCAGTTTTCTATCAAAGTTAAAATCAAACCTAAGCCTCCCTGAAGTTATATTTGACCCCTTCTGGAAAACCTCCGGCCCCAACACATCCCTCAAAGCCTGATGGAGTAGGTGAGTGGCGGTGTGGTATTTAGTCTCCACTTCCCCATGTCCAGCCAAACCCCCCTTAAACATCCCGGCAGAAGCTGTCCTGGAAAGCTCCCTGTGTTTCTCAAATTCTTTTTTAAATTCCTCTTTATCAAACTCTAATCCTTTCTCTTTTAAAAGCTCTTCAGTTAGCTCAGCAGGGAAGCCATAGCTTTGGTATAGATCAAAAGCCTGCTTACCAGAAACTGTCTCCATTTTTTCTATCAAAGCGAGTCCTTTATTCAAAGTCTCCTTAAACCTTCTCACTTCATCTAGCACTATCTGTTTTATCTGCTCCTCATTTGAGTCTTTAAAATAATCTGTATCATCGTAAATTTTCACCACAAACTTAACCAGGTTGGGAAGACCCTCAATAGCATTTTTATCAATCTGGTGAAGCTTAATAGCAGCCCTTCTAATCAATCTCCTCAAAACATAACCCTGAAGTTTATTGGAAGGGACAACTCCATCAGCAATTAAAAATGTAGCAGCCTTTATATGGTCAGCAATAATTCTTAAATTAGCTGTCATTCTGGAGCTTGCGATAGGATCTGATTGATCCCCATCATACTCAATTCCCAACTCCCTGCAGATCTCCTCAATAATAGGGAGGTGCAAATCATTTTTAAAAATATCTGCTTCATTATTGGAAGCTGCGGTCAGCCTCTCCAACCCCCCTCCAAAATCCACATTTTGCCGTGGAAGCTCATTAAAAAATTCATCTCCTTCTTTCTTATATTGAATAAAAACAGAATTACAAATTTCCATAAATCTCCCGCAATCACAGTTGGGATGACAAGGTTTACTTTTAAACGAAGAATCCTCGTGTAATTTCAATTCTTCACCAAAATCATAAAATACTTCTACATCTGGGCCGCCAATTTCTCCAACTGGCATTAAATCTGGATTTCCTGAACGAGACCACCAATTCTCGTTCGTATAATAGAAAATTCTATCTGTGTCGTTTATGCCATTTTCAGGATCTTCATTTACTGTAATATCGTTTATACCTTTCTTTGTAAAATCTCCTATTACTGATAAAAGTAATTTTTCTTTTAGAATCATTTGCGATTCATCATCTTTAGGGACATTCCCTAATCCTTTGAATACAGTCCAATACAGCCTGGTAATATCTAACCCCAATTCATCTACTAAAAAGTGGAAAACATACTCCAGTTGCTGCTCTTTAAAATAATCCCCCAAACTCCAATTCCCCAACATCTCAAAAAAAGTTGTATGCCTGTTATCCCCCACCTCCTCAATATCCTCAGCCCTAAAACAGGGTTGTGAATCCATCAGCCTTAACCCCTCCGGATGGAACTGCCCCAAAAGATAAGGAATTAAAGGCTGCATACCCGAGGAGGTAAAAAGGGTAGTCTGATCAGCATCCAGAACCAACCTGGCTGGCTGGATCTGAGCGTGACCTTTCTCCTTAAAAAATTTTAAATATCTTTCCCTAACTTCTCTGCCTGTCATGCGGAAATGATACCAGAGTGGAAGCCTCTTTCAAAGATCACTTGATTTAAAGGAAGAAGTTAATATAATTATTTCTCTATGGAAAGGTATTTTAAGGAACGCCGAAAACAGCAGGAGCAGGAGCTGGAAATGGGTAAAGCCGAAAGGAGGAGAGAGAAAAAAGCACTCATCAAACAAATCCCCGTCCGCCGCAACAACCAGCTTGAACACCTAGCTCAAGCCCGACAGGCTGTTAGAATGTTTAATGAAAGCGGTTTAAAGGACAT
>CAYTPB010000027.1:4737-6777 GCA_964439785.1 uncultured Gammaproteobacteria bacterium | reverse complement strand
CTTAACCTAAAGTCAATTGACGCCACAGTTTCCGGCACCTTTAAAGCCCTGGGTGACTCATTCCTGGGCAACACCACCATTGCCGGGGACCTGAATATTAACGGGCTGATGTCAATCAGTCTGGCTCCAACCAATGACGGTATGACCATTAATTCGCTGCCTAACCTCTACTTCCAGACTTCCCCGCTGGCAAATTTAGTAGATTTCTTCAACGGGCTTGTTACAATAGATAAAGACGGCGGGGTGAAATTGCAAAAGCTGACAATACCCGATACACCGGTGCCGGGCTCGAGTAATGATCCGACTATTGGCTCATCAACCCTTAAGGCAGGACAGACCGAGATAACTATTATGGATAACCAGGTTACCCAAACAGCCAAGATATTTGTCACGCCAAGAGGAAAGACCGGCGGACAGGCCCTAAGTGTCGATTCAATCAATCCAGGGCAGAGCTTTACGGTCGGGCTGGACCATCCGGTGACACAGGATATTGAATTTGACTGGCTGATAGTGGAGACAAAATGAAATTTAGAATTTATAATCTAAAATTTACAATTGGGCTTTTGGTAGCTTTATTTACATTTTACATTTTACATTTTACATTTTACATTCCAGAGGCTTATGCCTTTGACGTAATGTCTACTTATAAAGTAAGTGATACCCAGGCGGCTTCGGGAGATATTTTGTCAAATATTTCAGGCAAAGGACTTGTACGCTCAAGCGACCCATATGACACCCATACATTCGGGGTAATTGTGGATGAGCCGCTGGCTGTCTTCAGGAACCTGAATGCCGACTCCTCCGAGCGGCCGGTGGCCACCCAGGGGGATGTGACGGTAAATGTGACCGATTTTAACGGCCAGATTAACCCGGGTGATTATATCGCTTCCTCCCCCGTTTTGGGCAAGGGTATGAAGGCAACTCAGGACGGCTATATTTTAGGGATAGCCACTTCCACTGAAACAGTCGGCCAGACACTTAATTTCCAGGACAAAAGCTATAAAGAGGGACAAATCCAGGCAACACTTCGGATTGGTTATAATACTCCGGCCGGCCAGCCGGCCCAAAGCATTTTCGCCTCCGTGGCCGCTTCTTTCCTAAAAAATGCCCAGGACCCGAGCCGGTTTGCCGTGGTGATGCGCTACATTATTGCGGGAGGCGTGGCGGCGCTGGCGTTTGCCATCGGACTGTTTGCCTTTACCAGGGCAATCACCAAGGGAATTGAGGCGATGGGACGCAACCCCCTAGCTAAAAAATCAATCCAAACCTCAATTATTATTGAAGTAATCTTAACCCTGATAGTTACCTTTGGTGCGATTGTGCTGGCATTTTTGATCTTGCGAGCATAAAATAAATATGATGGAAGCTGCCCCAATCATTAATATAGTTTTACTTTTAGGTTTACTGCTGGTAATCCTGCGGGGCCAGTTTAACAAATCCAAAGGCAGCCAGAATACCGCCCAACCCTCTCCTCCCAGCAACAACCCGACCGGCCTGGTCGAGGATGCCTCAAAAAAAGCCAATGAAATTATTTCCCAGGCGGAGGCGCAGGGCTTGAAGATTGCCACCGAAACCAAGTTGGATGCCGAGCTTTTTAAAAAGGAATTGGACGCGAAGATGGACCAGTCAATTAAGGAAACCCAGGCAAAATATGAGGCCGAGATAACCAAAACCTTTGCCCAGTATCAGGCCTTCCTGAAACAGCTGGAAGACAGAAGCGTGGTGTCCCAGCAGGATTACGAGAATATGATGAAAGCCAGGATTAATGAGCTGTTGTTTAGCCTGGAGCAGGATTTAACCAGCTTTTTGAACAGCTCCGAGCAGAAAAGTACTGAGTCTTTGGGCTTGGAGCTAAAGAGCGCCCGGCAGTTAATTGATACCTACAGGAGCCAGCAGCTTAAATTAATTGATGAGAATATTATTGCGGTACTGGAGCGGACGATTGCCCTGGTGCTGAAAAACAAAATTGACTTAAAGGATCAGCTTGATTTGGTTTATGAGGCGCTGGAAAAAGCCAAGATTGAAAACTTTTTCTCTTAA
>CAYTPB010000027.1:0-4637 GCA_964439785.1 uncultured Gammaproteobacteria bacterium | reverse complement strand
TGATTTGGTTTATGAGGCGCTGGAAAAAGCCAAGATTGAAAACTTTTTCTCTTAAATTAGTTAGGAGTTATGGGTTATGAGTTAGGAGTAAAAATACACCAAACCCCGAACTCTGAACTATGAACCAAACATGAACGAAGAACAAATAATAGATAAAATATTAGAACAAACCTTCACCAGGCCCCAGCTGGCCAGGAGGACCAGGGTTTTAAGAGATTTTATCTCTTTTAGGCTGTATAAGATATCAGAAGGCCCTCCGCTGCCTCTCCCAAAGCAGATAGAGCTTTATTTAGCACTTCACCAGAAGGATTTATCAGAGCTTAATCTGCTCCGGCAGGAGGGAAATTGGCTGATAGCTTTAGGCGAGCAGTTTTTGAGCCTGTTTACCCCTCAAAATAGCAGTCAAATATTTAAACTGCTAGAAGAATACGCAGCCACTATAAGGCCTATTTTTGTTTATCTGCCTTTTGAGATGCCCGATCAGGAAGTTTTAAATTTAGGGCAGTGGTTTAAACAAAATATCGGCAAGGGGACCCTTTATGAAATCAATTATGACGGTGATTTGATTGCCGGCTGTGCCCTGTCTTATAGGGGCGTTTATCGGGATTACTCCTTAAAAAGGAAATTTTCTGAGAACAGCCAGTTAATCCAGGAGGCAATTTTAAAGAATTTAAAGTCACTGAAAGGATAAAAAGGAAATATAACAATGGAACCACAGATTAAACCAAGGGAAATAGGCTATGCCGGGGCTGTCGACGATTATTTAGTCTCCGTCAACGGCCTGCCCGAGGTTAAGATTAATGAGATTGTTGTTACCGGGTCAAAGGCCAGGGGTATTGTGACGGCTTTAAGGGACGATTCGGTGGTAGTGTTAATGCTTGACCCAACACCGGTCAGGCCAAATGAAGTTTTTACCAGAACGTATAAGACTTTTTCCATAAGGGCCGGGAACCATTTTTTAGGCAGGGCGATTAACCCCTTAGGCGTGGCTATTGACGGCAAGCAAAAATTCCCGCCGATTGGCGATGAACTGGCTATTGACCAGCCAATTAGAGGTATCAAAACACGTCAAACTATAAAAAACCAGTTCGAAACAGACATTATGACAACCGATATGCTGGTGCCGATTGCCAAAGGCCAGAGGGAGCTTTTAATCGGGAATGCCAAGTCGGGAAAAACCAGTTTTTTAATTGATATGATCGTCAACCAGAGAGATAAAGGGATTATCTGCATCTATACTATGGTTGGCAAGCCGGTTAAGGAAATTAAGCAGCTGGTGGATATTTTAGAGATCAATAAAGCAATGCCTTACTCCGTTATTGTGGCGGCCGCCTCCTCCGATTTAGCCTCCTTAATTTATTTGGGGCCAAGCGTCGGTATAACTTTGGCTGAGTATTTCCAGAGGCAGGGCAAAGATGTGCTGCTGGTGCTGGATGATATGGGCAGCCATGCCAAATTTTACCGGGAGATTTCGCTTCTGGGGAACAAGTTTCCCGGCCGGGAATCATATCCAGGGGATATTTTTTTCCAGCATGCCAGAATTATGGAGCGGGCCGGCAGTTTTAATAAAGAAAACGGCGGAGGATCAATTACGGCTTTACCGGTAATTGAAGTAAATCTGGATGATTTTTCAGCTTATATCCCTACCAACTTAATGGCTATAACCGACGGCCATTTAAGGTTTGACAGCGCCCTTTACCATCAGGGAATCAGGCCGGCCATTGATATCTCCCTGTCCGTTTCCAGGGTGGGCAAACAAACCCAAACCCTGCCCCAGAAAATGCTGGCCGACCGGATTCGCTCCACTCTGGCGGAAGCGGAAAAAGTGGAGACTTTATCCAGGTTCGGCTCTGAGATTTCCGCCCAAACCCAGCTTCTTTTGAGGCAGAGCGAACAGATCAAACTATTGCTTATCCAATCAGCTTTGGTTCACCTGCCCAAGGGGGTGCAAATGATCCTCCTGTCTTTGGCCTTTACCCCCTTTTTCCAGACTAAAGATACCAATTTTGTCAGGATAAACAAACAAAGGATTATTGATTATCTCCGCCGGCCGGAGGTGCTTTCCCAGCTGGAGCAACGGATTGAAGGCTTTAAAAATGACCTAAGTTTAATTGAATTTGCCAAAAGTTTAATCCCAACTTTGGAGAAAATATGCCAACAGCCTTAAAATTAAAACAAGACCTGGCTATAACCACTGCCCTGGAGCTTATTACCGAGAGCCTGGGTGAGGTGGCCGCCATCCAGTATAAAGGCACTCATGAAAGGATTGCCCACAACGCCTTCTTTTTCCAGGAAATTGCCCGGGTTTACCATGACATTAAGCTGGTAGCCGCCAAAAGAAACATTGCCGGGAAACAAAAAGCGCAGTCCCCCAAAACTAACCAGACCGTCAGCGTCCTTTTAACCTCCAATTACCAGTTCTACGGGAACCTGGATAAACAGTTAAGCCTTTATTTTATCGCTAATACCGCCAAATATCCGACCGATCTAGCAGTTGTCGGCTCCACCGGGAAAAATTATCTGGAAGGGATTGGATTTGGAAAAAAATATGAAGCCTTTTCCTTCCATACTGATATTCCAACCCAAGTGGAAATCAACCAGCTGCTGGATAAAATTAAGCCTTACAGCCGGATTTTAATTTATCATTCAAGGTTTACCACTATTTTGGACCAGGAAGCCACTATCACCGAGCTGAGTTCGGCTGAATCGGAGACAGAGGCCAGGGTAAAGGAAATTGATTTTATTTTAGAGCCGGAGCTTGAAAAAATGCTGGAATTTTTTGAAACCCAGATTTTAGCCTCGAGGCTGGATTCAATCTTTTTACAGGCCCAGCTGTCCCGGACCACCGCCAGGATGGTAGGCATGGATGAGGCCCAGCTTAACGCCGGAAAAGAGATCGACAATGAGAAATCGGAGCTGACTAGGGAAAAAAAGAGGCTGCAGAACTTAAGGATTCTGGAAACTTATACCATGGTGAAGGAGGTTGGATAATGAACCCGAATAAATATATCGGCCGGATCAGAAGCGTCAACGGCCAGATTATCAAAATCGAGTTAGGCGGTGAAGACCAGCCGGAACTGGGCGAAGTTTTAACCACCAAGGAAGATCCATCAATCAGGATGGAGGTTTATTCTTTTGCCGGTAACATTGTAAATTGTCTTTCTATATCAGAACCATCAAAAACATATCGTAATATGACAGTAATTAGTACCGGCAACCCCTTGCTTATTCCGGTTGGCTCGAAAGTTTTGGGGCGCGTGATGAACCTTTTTGGCGGGGACGAGGATGGAAAAGGGCAAATAACGGCCGACCGCTACATGCCGATTTATTCCAACGCCCCAACCTTTAATGTCCTGCAAAGCTCAACCCAGATCTTGGAAACTGGCATTAAGGCGATTGATTTTGTCAGCCCGTTTATTAAAGGCGGTAAGGTGGGTTTTGTCGGAGGCGCGGGAGTCGGCAAAACCGTCCTGGTCTCAGAGCTAATCCACAATATTACCAATTCTACCCAGGGAGTGGCTGTCTTTGCCGGAGTCGGAGAACGTACCCGGGAAGGGCATGAACTGGCGGAGAACTTGGATATATCTAAAGTTTTGGATAAGGTGGCTTTGATTTTCGGCCAGATGGGAGAAAATGCCGCAGTCAGATTCAGAGTGGCCAGCGCCGCAGCCTCCATAGCCGAGTATTTCCGGGACGTTGAGAAAAGGGACGTTTTGTTTTTCATTGATAATATTTACCGTTTTGTCCAGGCCGGGAACGAGGTATCTACCCTTTTAGGAACAATTCCTTCAGAGCAGGGCTACCAAGCGACTCTCCAAACCGAGCTCGGGGCCTTAGAAGAGAGGCTGGTTTCAACCGTTAATGCCAGCATTACTTCCATCCAGACTATTTATGTACCTTCAGATGACTTAACCGATCCCGGAGTTTCCAGCCTGATCAGCTACCTCGACTCCATTATTACGCTGTCTCGGAGCGTGGCCCAGCTGGGGCTTTACCCGGCAGTTGACCTGCTACAGTCCTCTTCTTCGGTATTGTCAATCAGCGCCATTATCGGCGAGCAGCACTACAACCTGATCACCCAGTTCCAGCAGCTGATCAACCGTTACAACCAGCTGTCCCGGATTGTGGCTATTTTGGGTACTTCCGAGCTGTCGGCCAGAGACCAGATCAGCTTTAACCGGGCAAAGAGGTTAACTAATTATCTGACCCAACCCTTCTTTGTCACCCAGGACCAGACCGGCCGGAAAGGCGTTTTTGTGCCAAAACAACAGACCTTGGATGATATCCAGCTGATTTTAACAGGTAAAATGGATAATATGCCTGAAGATAAATTTTTATACATCGGCTCCTTAAAGGACGCCCATCTTGCTTGAAGCTTATGGAAAACAAGGAGAATATTTTAAAAGTCCGGGTTATTACCCCCAGGCTAACCTTATTCCAGGGGGAAGCTTTATCTGTTTCCTCAACCAATTCCCAAGGCAGGTTTGATATATTGTCCCAGCATGCCAATTTCATCACCCTGGTAGAAAACCAGGATATAGATATCAGGCTGGCGGATAAACGGGTGCTCCACTACAAGTTTTCCCAGGCGATTATTTATAATTACGAAAACTCCGTCTCAGTTTTTGCCGAACCCC
>CAYTPB010000026.1:0-6846 GCA_964439785.1 uncultured Gammaproteobacteria bacterium | reverse complement strand
ATGGGCAGGCAGTGAGTATTCCTGAATCCCATAGGTTGAGGAGAAGTAAAAGCCGTTAAGCCAGGTTTCGCCATGGCCCCTCGGGCCGTTGCCGATATAGCTTAAGCCGCCATAACGGCAGCCTGAGACTTGGGGAAACCAGTAGATAATTTCGTCATATCCGGATAGGTTGGCTCCGGCTGTCTGGGCGGCCGATTCGGCATCGGCGGCGACCTGGTCATAGCCGCTGCCGCAAGCTTGGGATGAACTGTCGGGAATGTTGACCCAGCCGTAAACATCACCGGTGGCGTTATCCCGGCCGGAGAATGTTACCTTGCCGTATGAGGTAGTTTTCCAGTAGTTATTGACGGACTCTGAATCATTAAATAGCGCATTCCGGACATCGGAGGCATTGAAGTTATCATTGGTGGCATCCGACAGGTTGACTAAAATTACCGCGATTTTCCTGGTTGACTGAGTGCCTAAAACCTTGGAGATAGGCCTTAAGACCTGAAATGAATCCTTATTTGCGGCGGAATCAACAGCCACATCATTATTGACCTCAACTCCCCTGACCCTGACTCTGGCGCCGGAAACCAGATCGGGAGTCTGGCGGGCGAAATGGAGGTTTAATTTACCGCCGTTATCCTGGATTAAGGAATAAAAATAATCAGCCCGGTTATTTTTAAGGTCGTCACCATGGGCCACATAAAATGTACCGGTGGTATCAACCGGCTGTTCAACCGAGGCTTGGGCCTGGGCAGGGAGGTTGGCGGTCTGTTTGGGGGAAAGGGCAATCTTTAAGAAAGTATCGGTATCCTGGTTTAGCAGGTTTATTATGTCGGACTGTCTTTTTTGGGCCAGTGTCCGGATTTGGTCGGCCAGCTCCTGTTTTTGAGAGCCGCCGGCACTTTGGTACTGCCCCATCAGATTAATTAATGCAAAAGTATCGCCTTTGGCCAGTTCGGCTGCCTGGGATTCATGTTTTGGAAAAAGGTTATTGAATAATTTGTCCTTGAACTGGAAAGTGTTGGAAATTATGAGGAAGGCTAGGATACCGACTATTGCCAGGAGTAGTAAATAATGCGCAAAACCGCGCTCTGAGCTAGAGTTTGACGGATAACTCATGCTTGTTTAAGAGTAGACACTCCGTGAAAAGATTGTCAAGTAGTAATTTTATGGTAAATAAAACTGACAAAACTCAGCCAGATAAACCCCAGAAGGTAAGCGCCTAAAACATCGGAAAACCAGTGCGCCCCCAAATAAATCCGGGAAAGCCCAATCAATACCATTAACAGTAAAAACAAGCCGGTGGCTGTATCCCTGGCCAAAGTTTTTTTAAATCTTTTTTCCAAAAGAAAGGTCAGCAATCCAAAAAATCCGACATAAAATAAGACATGGCCCGAGGGAAAGCTGTCTTTTCCAAAGAGACTCCCCACCTGATGGACCAAAGACGGGCTGGGTCTGGGCCTGGCTATTAAAACTTTAATTATTTCTCCCAGCAGCCCAATCCCAAACACTGACAAAAGGATTAAAAAGGCGTCTTTTTTCAGGTCCTTCATATAAAAGAAAATGGCAAGAGCAAGCGTCAGGACAATTTCCGATAAGGGATTGCCTAAAAATGTTAAAAATTCCATCAACAATACAAACCAGGCCGGGTTAAACTTTTGAACGGCTTGGGTAATTATTAAATCAAATGAGAAATAAGGGGACAGCTTGGCTAAGACGGTCAGTATCAAGAGGACGACGGTCACCAAAATAATAGCATCTCTTTTCACTCTTTAATCAGCATCTCAAATTTGGAGGCAGATTTAAATGGCCCAATTAACTGCAGTTTTAAAGCCTTTTTGCCAAGCAGTTCCCTGGCAATTTCCAGAATATCCTGATCTGTCACCGCATCAATCTTTTTTAAATAATCATCAAAACTTTCAATATCCTTGTCGATGACATACTCAGTTCCGAAATATTCGGCCAAAAAGTTGGTTGACTCGGAGCGCAGGGCAATCCTGCCCTTTATCATCTCCTTGGCCTTTTGCAATTCTTTTTCTGTCACTTTTTCTTCCGTGATTTTTTTAAGTTCGGAAAAAATTACCCTTAACCCCTCCTCTAATTTTTCCACCTTTAGGGCGCCGCTGACCCTAAAAATCCCAGTATCCTTAAAAGCATGGGTATCGGCGCCAATATGGTAAGCCAGCCCCCGCCTTTCCCGGACCTGGATAAACAGCCTGGAGGAGGAACCCTCTCCCAAAATCACCCCCAGCACCTCGGCGGCATATCTTTTAGGGTCGTCCCGGGAAAAACTTTCCACACCCAAACTTAAATGGGCCTGGTCGGTATCTTTGTAAAAAACCCTGACTTTGGGTTTTTGGCTTTCGGGATGTTCAACCGGTAAAAAGTGCCGGGCGCGCTTTTTTGGCAAATCGCCAAAATATTTTTCCGAAAGTTCTTTGATGTCTCTGGGCAGCTTGCCGGCCAAAACCAGGGCCATATTTTTAGGGTCATAGTGGGAATCCATGTAATTTATGAAATCCTCTTTTTCTAAACTTTTAATAATTTCCTCTTCCCCGCCGATATCCCAGCCTAGGGGCTGGTTCCCAAATAAAAGTTCCTCAAATAAAACCTCAACATAAAACGACGGCATGTCCCGGTACATCCTTAGCTCCTCGATAATGACTCCCTTTTCCCTCTCGATCTCCTCTTCATCAAACAAGGGTTCTTTGAGCATTGAGGATAAAATGTCCATGGACAGCTCGATGTGGTTTGATGAGGATTTAATCCAGTAATCGGTCCATTCCTTTTCCGTTCCGGCGTTGTTGACCGCGCCAATGCCGTCAACCAGGTTGGCGATCAGTTCGGCTGACGGGTATTTTTTGGAACCCTTGAAAAACATATGTTCCAAAAAGTGGGAGATGCCGGAGATTTTTTTAGTCTCAAAACGCGAGCCGGTGCCAATGGCCACCAAGGATGTGACCGAGTCAAGGTGCGGCAAATTAAGGGTGATTAAAGTCAGGCCGTTTTTGAGTTTATCAATTTTATACATATTAATTTATGAAGCTTTAAGCTGGGGACCCTCTGGAGTATCCATCACCTCAAATCCCATCTTTTTGATCTTCTGCCTCAACTCATCCGATTTTTTAAAGTCGCCGCTTTTCCTGAACTCTTCCCGCGAGTTTACTAACTTCCAAACCCCCCGGGGAATCTCCAGCGGTTCTCCTATAAATTCATCCAACCTTAAACCTAAAACCCGGTCCATTTTCAGCAGAGTTGCTGACTTGGCCGAGGTTGGGTAATCACTTTTTACTAATTTCCACATAATTGCCAAGGCTTGAGGCGTATTTAAATTATTATTTAATGCAGCTAAAAAGTCTTGCTCAAACCCGGCACAACCTATCTTGGGTTTGTCCCAATTCCTAATTTCATTCCTTAAATTATTTAAGGCATTTTGGGCGGACTGGAGAGAGTCAAAGGTAAAGTTTAGCTGTTCCCTGTAGTGGGAAGATAAAACTAAGTACCTAAAAGCCATGGGTTCAAAACCTTTTTCCGCCAAATCTTTTAGGGTGTAAATGTTGCCCAAAGATTTGGCCATTTTTTTCCCGTCAACCAGGATAAACTCCCCATGGACAAAGAAGTTAACGAACTTTTGCCCGGTTTTGGCCTCGGCTTGGGCAATTTCATTTTCATGATGGGGAAAGATCAAATCTACTCCACCCAAATGAAAATCGAAAGTGTCCCCCAAATATTCCTGGCTCATAACCGAGCACTCGATATGCCAGCCCGGCCGGCCAAAACCCCAGGGCGAGTCATAGCCCACCCCGCCCGGCTCAACCGCCTTCCAGAGGGCAAAATCCTGAATATTGTCTTTGGTATATTCATCTGACAAAATCCTGGTGCCTGACTTTAGCTCCCTTTTATCAAGCCTTGAGAGTTTGCCATAGTCTGGGAATTTAGAGATATCAAAATAAACCGATCCGTCCTTCTCGACATAAGCCACGCCTTTTTTAGTTAAAGTTTCAATATATTTAATCATTTCATTAATGTGTTCCGTGGCTTTACAGCTAATATCAACCGGCAGGATGTTTAGCTTTTCCAAATCATCAAAAAAGGTTTGGGTATATTCTTTGGTAAACTGGTCAATCGGCAAATTTTTCCCGGCGGCATTTTTAATAATTTTGTCATCTATATCGGTAATGTTACGGATCGATTTCACCGCATAGCCGTCAATTATTAAGGTCCGGTATAAAAGATCGGATAAAAGCATAGTCCGGAAATTTCCAATATGCTGGAGGCCATAAACTGTCGGACCGCAGGTGTACATTGAAACATTGGGTGGATTAATCGGTACAAAATCCTCTATACTTTTTGTAAGGGTGTTAAAAATTCTCAACATGGGCTTAATTTTAGTAGAGAAATGGGAATTTGGCTAGGAGTAAGTTTTTAACCGCCGGCTCCCTGGCCGGGTTTTCGCTCAGTTTGGGTTTTGGCTATCACTTGGGCTTTGGTCATTGATTGTTGTTTTTCCTGGACCTCAAACTGCTCAACCTGTTTCCCCTCAGCTACCTTTTGGGACTCCTCTATCTTTTTTTGCCGGGCTGATTGGACTTGCTGTTGGTGCCTAATAGAATCAGACTGGTATTGTTCCAGAAACCGGTTAATATTTCTCTTTTTCCTCTCTTCCTCGGCTTTTCTCCTGACTTCCCCCGCGGGATCAACTTGTGTTTGGGTTTGGGTAACAGACTGGACGCCGGTCTCAATCATCTTCCCCACCTCATCGATGACAGGTTTAACAACAGCTTCCCCTAAATTTTGGACAGCAGTTTTTATCGGCATTACTTTAAATCTTTAACCAGGCCCTGTAATTTTTTGACATTCTCGGGAGTGTTGGAAATTGCACCCTGGACTACCAGATTTAGTTTAGCAAAATCCCAGTTTTTTTGCATAAAGGATAGAATATCCTTTATGGTTACCTTCTCAATTAATTTGACATACTCCTCGGGGGTGTAAATTTTATCCTCCCACATTAAATCCCCTTCAATCCAGGAAGCCACTCCGCCCGGTGAGTCAAAACTCATTAAGCTTCTATTAATTAAGTAGTTTTTGGCAAAGGATAGCTCCTCCGAGGTGGGGCCGTCGCTGACAAAACCGGACAGCTCCGCCACAATCAGTTTTAAAACCTCCTCTAAATTTTCGGCTATGGCCTGGGTGGTAATTTGGACGAAACCGAATTTCTCATAAGCGTTTGAGACAACCGAGATCCCATAAACCAGGCCGCGTCTTTGCCGCAGAAGCCGGTGGAGCCGGCTGGACCTTAAGCCCCCCAGCATGGTACGGGCCACCCCCTCCACAATCCGGTCCTGAAGCGGTGATTGGTTAGGGACAGTCGGAAAAGACAGATCAATATAGCAGGTTTTTAATCCTAAGTCATGCCTGATGGCAATCTTGCGTCCGCTTAAGTCGGAGTTGGTAAAATCAGGAAAACCGACAAAACCATCTTTAGATTTATTTTTGACGTATATTTCCTCCAAAAGTTTTCTTACCTCCTCAGATTTAAAATTACCCACCAATGCAATGTAGGTGTTTTTGGGATGGAAAAATCTTGACCAGTAATCCAGGAGGTCCTGCTTTTGCAGATTGGTGACTGCCTCCTGGGAGCCCCCTCCATCCAAAAGCAGCGGGTGGCCGGCTTTAAACCTGGTTTCGGCAAAAAATTTATAGATTTTATACCAGAGGGCATCCTGGCGCTGGTGGATCTCCTCTAAAACGGCATTCCTTTCCCGCTCAATTGAATCCTCGGGAAAAAGCGGCTCAAAAAAGACCTCATAACCGATTTTTAAAACATCCTCCAGCGATTTCGAGGGGGAGTTCATAATAAATTTAATAAATTGGGTGCCGGTCATGGCGTTATATGAGCCGGCCAGCTTTTCAACAAAGTCGGTTAAAACCTCAACATCCGGGAAGCTGGGGATAGCCTGGACTAAAATGTGCTCCATAAAGTGGGCTGCGCCGTTGGTTTCCTTTTCATCAAAGATTGAGCCGGCCTTGACGGACTGGGATAAAAAAACTGACCTCATCTGGGGGATTTCATAGGTCGCTACTTTTATTCCGTTTTTTAAAGTGTAAGTTTTTAGCATGTTTTGTTTAACCATGAATGTACAATTTAGAATGTATAATGTAAAATTGAGCCAAATTCTACATCTTAAATTTTTAATTCTACATTAACTAGTATTCCTTTCTCCCTTCCAGTGCCCGATTCAGGGTAGTTTCATCAGTGTACTCTAAATCCCCGCCCACCGGGAGACCCCTGGCAATCCTGGTAACCTTTATACCTAATGGCCTGATCAGCCGGTCTATGTACATGGCGGTGGCCTCTCCCTCCATGGTCGGGTTGGTGGCCAAAATAATTTCCTTAACTTCCCCGCTCTTTAGCCTGGGCAAAAGCTCCCTGATGTGGAGTTCCTCCGGGCCAATATTTTCAAGAGGTGAGATAGTTCCATGAAGAACGTGATAAAGTCCCTTAAAGTTGGCCCGCTCCAGCGCTAAAACATCCAACGGGTCCTCCACCACGGCAATGATAGATTTATCCCTTGAGGGGTCGGTGTCAATTTCACAAGGGTCTTTTTCTGAAATATTAAAGCAGATTGAGCAGATAACGGTTTTTTCCTTCAGGTCAACTGCCGCCCGGGCCAGGGCCTGGGCTTCTTCTTTTGGGGCGTGAAGCAGATAATAAGTCAGCCTTTGGGCAGTCTTGGGTCCTATGCCGGGGAGCCTTTCGAAAGCTTCAATTAAATCTCTCACCACCTTGGGAATCGTAGCCATGCTTGAGGCAAATTATATCAATTATGGGATATTTAAAAAAGGGTATCAGGCAGT
>CAYTPB010000025.1:0-6992 GCA_964439785.1 uncultured Gammaproteobacteria bacterium | reverse complement strand
TGGGCCGGTGCCTCACAAGATTTTGAGGCTGTTTTTTCCCAAATTGAGTTATCAAAGAAACTTCATGGCATTTCTGAGGTGGTTTTGATGAACCATGAAGATTGTGGTGCCTATGAGGAAGGTGGCACTCCCGGGAAGCATGTGGAGGATTTAAAAAGCGCTAAAGAGAAAATTTTGGGAAGATATCCGCAGCTTCAGGTAAAATTGTTTTACATCCATTTGGATGGAAGGGTTGAGGAAGTTTAATTATAGTTTAACTTCCCATATTTAGCTTCCCTAGCTTTCCACATTCCGTGTGGGAATATGTTAATTCATAGTCAATAAGCAGGTGTTCAAAGTTAGAGTTAATCTCTGTTTCCTCAACAAAGGATTTATAACTAAGCTGTCTGTTGTTCTTATTAAAATAGGACAAAATTAGTTGAGTTTCACAAAATTCGTGTTGCTCTCCAGAGAGATAGTAGGGGTAGCTGGAAAAATGATGATATTTAGCTTCCCACTTGGAAAGTGGGAAAGGATTACGATGGATGTATTTTGAAAGCTGCAATAAATATTCTTCGTTTTCTACTAGTTTTGCTTTAAATGATCCTTGAAATAAAGGTCCAACCCGATCGTGTTTAGTGTTAAAGTACCGAGTATAACTATTTGTTAACTTTCTTAAGAATGTGCTAATTCCATTATCAGTAATTTGTTCAATTAGTAGGTGAAAGTGATTGGGCATTAAACAAAAGCAATGAATACGAACGAGCTCTGTTTGATTATTACTCTTATTTAATCTTGTTTCGCCTCTTCTGAAGTCGGAGAGTTTTAATGGTGTGGGAGTTTTTCGATAGTAATTAATAGCCTCCAAGAACCTTAGGAGATCTCTTTTATCCAAGAAAATTATTCTTTTCTCTACGCCGCGATTGTAGATATGATAAAAGCGACCGTTTGCTAAGGTTGGATTAGCCATGGCAGCAATTTAGCATCTACATTCCTACTCGTCAAGTGGGAAGCTGCGGTGGATGAGGTTATTTAACCTGGTCGATTGTGCCTTTCATATAGAAGGCTTGTTCACTTTTTGAGTCGTGTTTGCCATCCAGGATTTCCTTAAAGCCCCTGATGGTTTCTTTTATAGGCACGTACTGGCCGGGAATATTGGTAAAGGACTCGCCAACATAAAAGGGTTGGGTTAAAAATCTTTGGATTTTTCTGGCCCGCTCAACCGTCCGTTTATCTTCCTCAGATAGTTCTTCCATGCCTAATATAGCAATAATATCCTGCAAATCCTTATACCTTTGCAGAACTTTCTGTACCGCTACGGCAATATCATAGTGTTCCTGGCTAACCACCTGAGGGTCAAGGGCCCTTGAGGATGAACCCAAAGGGTCAACTGCCGGGTAAAGTCCCTGCTCAGTTAAAGCCCTTTCCAGGGCAATGGTGGAATCCAGATGGGCAAAGGTGGTGGCGGGAGCAGGATCAGTATAGTCATCGGCCGGCACATAAACTGCCTGGACAGAAGTGATTGAGCCTTTTTTAGTGGAGGTGATCCGTTCCTGAAGCTGACCCATTTCGGTTGAAAGAGTTGGCTGATATCCAACAGCTGAAGGAATTCTTCCTAAAAGGGCTGAAACCTCGGAGCCGGCCTGGGTGAACCTGAAGATATTATCGATAAAAAGCAAAACATCCTGGCCCTCCTCGTCACGGAAATATTCGGCCATGGTCAAGCCCGATAGCGCCACCCTGGCGCGGGCGCCCGGCGGCTCGTTCATCTGGCCAAAAACCATGGCGGTTTTATCAATAACACCTGATTCGCTCATTTCCCTGTAAAGATCATTTCCCTCACGGGTGCGCTCGCCCACCCCGGTGAAGACGGAATAGCCGCCGTGCTCGGTGGCAATATTGCGGATCAATTCCTGGATCAAAACAGTCTTGCCGACTCCGGCTCCGCCGAAGAGCCCGACTTTTCCGCCCTTAACAAACGGGGCCAGAAGGTCGATTACCTTGATTCCGGTTTCCAAAAGCTCCTGCTTGGTGTTTTGTTCATCAAATCTGGGGGCTTCCCTGTGGATGGGTAAGGTTTTGGTGCGCTTAGCAGCGCCTTTGTTATCAATTGTTTCGCCAAGGACGTTAAACAATCTGCCTAAAACTTCTTCACCAACCGGGACGCTGATCGGCTTGCCGGTGTCGAACGCCTCAACCCCTCTTTCCAGGCCGTCGGTGGAGGACATGGAGACGGCCCTGACCATCTCATCGCCCAAGTGCTGCTGGACCTCCAAAACAATAGTTTCTTGGCCGTTTTTAAGCTCCAGCGCATGATAAATCTCAGGCAGCTGGCCCTTCTTAAATGAAAGGTCAACGACGGGCCCAATGATTTGTGTAACTATGCCTTTATTCATATTATTCCAGCGTCATACCCGCTGTGGTTATCTCCAAAAGTTCCTGGGTGATGGAATTTTGGCGGATTTGATTATAGCTAAGTTGGAGGTCCCCAACAAGCTCCTGGGCGTTTTGGGTGGCGTTTTGCATGGCGATCATCCTGGCGGCATGTTCCGAGGCTTTGGTTTCTAAAAGGGCTGAGTAGATTAAACTTTCCAGGAAATGGTTTAAGGCAAAATCCAAAAGTTCCCAGGCACTGGGTTCAAAGATGTACTCCCCGGATTTTTCCGGTTGTTTTTTAGCTTCCTCGGGATGGTAAGAGATAAGCCGGTTTAGGGAGGATTGTTCAATCGGCAAAAGCTGAAATATCCGGGGTTCCTGGTTTAGGGTGGAGGCAAAATAGGGAAAAGCCAGGTAAACTTGTTTTAGTCCGCCGTTTAAAAAGCCGTCGGTGACCATTTTGGCAATCTCGCGGGCCAGGGTAAAGGTGATGGTTTCGCTGTTTTCAAAATCGGCTACCAGGTCCTTGCCGGTGCGGACAATAAAATCCCGGCCTTTTTTGCCGACAGTATAATAAACCAAATCCGGCTTGTCCTTACCAAAGGCTAAAACGGCACGGAAGAGGTTGGTGTTTAGGGCGCCGCAAAGGCTTTTATCGGTTGAAAGCAAGATCAGTCCGGATTTTTTAGCTTCGTTTTCCCTAAGATATGGATGGGAGGTAACATCAATACTGGGTATTAAATTGTTTAGAGAAACGGATAGGGTTTCGGAGTAGGGCCGGCCATTTAGGGCCTGGTTCTGGGCCCGCCTCATTTTAGTGGCGGCCACCATCTGCATGGCTTTGGTGATCTGGCTGGTATTTTTGACCGATCTGATTCTTCGTCTTAATTCTCTGGTATTTGCCATTATTTAGTTTCCTTCTTCTCATGTGACCTTTTAAAAGCTGTAACAAACTCTTTGGTAACGCTTTCCATCTCTTTGGTCATCTTTTCATCCAGTATTTTCTTCTCCTTTATCTCAGGCAGTAATTTTTTCTCCTTGAGTCTTAAGAATTCAATGTATTCTTTCTCAAACCCGGCCACCTGGCCGATACTAATTTCGTCCAAAAAGCCCTGGGTGCCGGCCCAGATAATTGCCACCTGTTCCTCAACCGGGACCGGTGAGTAAGGCGGTTGTTTTAAAATTTCGACCATCCGGCGCCCACGCTCAATTTGGGCTTTGGTTGAAGGGTCAAGATCGGATGAAAACTGGGCAAAGGCCTGGAGTTCCCTAAACTGGGCCAAATCCAGCCTTAACCTGCCGGCCACGGATTTCATGGCTTTGGTTTGGGCGGCGCCGCCGACCCTGGAAACGGATAACCCGACATTTAAGGCGGGTCTCTGGCCGGCGTAAAAAAGATCGGATTCCAGGTAAAGCTGTCCGTCGGTGATGGAGATGACGTTAGTTGGAATGTAGGCCGAAACATCGCCGGCCTGGGTTTCAATAATCGGTAAAGCGGTCAGGGAACCGCCGCCATAGTCGGAATTTAACTTGGCAGCCCTTTCCAGGAGTCTTGAGTGAAGATAAAAGACGTCTCCCGGGTAGGCTTCGCGGCCGGACGGGCGCCTGAGCAAAAGAGAAATCTGGCGGTAGGACCAGGCGTGTTTGGATAAATCATCATACACCACCAGCACATCCTTGCCCTGGTCCATGAAATATTCGCCAATGGCGGCACCCGCGTAGGGGGCGATATATTGCAGTGTCGCGGAATCCGAAGCAGAGGCGGCCACAATAATAGTGTGTTCCATAGCCCCGGCTTCCTCCAGTTTAGCGACTAATTGGGCGATTTTGGAGGTCTTTTGGCCGATTGCCACATAGATACAGATGACATCGGTCTGGTTGATGATGGTATCGATGGCGATAGTGGTTTTGCCGGTATTGCGGTCGCCGATTATAAGCTCACGCTGGCCCCTCCCGATCGGGATCATGGCGTCGATGGCTTTAATGCCGGTCTGGAGCGGAGTGTTAACCGATTGCCTGGCAATAACGCCGGGGGCGATTTTTTCAATAGGGTATTGGGTTTTGGCTTTAATCGGCCCTTTGCCGTCGAGCGGATTGCCCAAAGGGTCAATTACCCGGCCGATTAGAGATTCTCCAACCGGAATCTTTAAAATCTCGCCGGTGGTTTTGACGGTGTCGCCTTCTTTAATATGGGTGTAATCGCCAAAAATAACCGCCCCAACGTTAAACTGTTCCAAATTCAGGGCCAAACCATAAACCTTGCCCGGAAATTCGATCAACTCGGAGGCTTTGACCTGGGACAGGCCTTCGATTCTGGCAATGCCGTCTCCCACCTCGGTAACGGTGCCGGTTACCTCTTTTGAGGCTTTGAGTTTTAATCCTTCAATCTGTTTTTCTAAATCTGCCACTGCATCAACCATGGATAACTACTCCTATTCTCTCGATCTTGCTGTTGAGCGAATCATCCACCACCAGGTCGCCAATTTTGATCCTGATTCCGCCCAAGAGGTCGGGATTTATCTGGGTTTGGGTTTGGGAGATCTGATAGTGTTTCTCCAAAAGCCTGGTGATTTTTTGGGTGTCTGTTTTGGTTAAGGACAGCGAGGTTTCAATGGTCAGGGTGCTTTGGGAGATAATCCTTTTTATGCCGTTTAAGTATTCGCTTAAAGCGGGGATGGCTTCATAAGATGGCAGGGATCTAAAAGCTTTGGTGAGCTTTTCCACTGCAGTAGAGTTGAGCTTGCCAGTTTTATTAAAACTTTCACAAACTGATTTTTTAACCAGTTCCCTTAAGTGTTTTTTGATTTTCATAGTTCTTTGATTGATTTTTCCAATATTTCTCCCTGGTCTTTTCCGGATAAGACTTTGCCGGTGACAGCCTTGAGCCCGGCTACAACCAGCCTTGAAACTTCCTCCCTGATCTCTGTTCTCATTTTTTCCCTTTCGGTCTGGATATCCTGCTGGCCTCTTTGAATCATAGCCTCAATGTCTTTATTGGCCTTGGTATGGGCATCAGCGATAATTTGGGTGGCAGATTTCTTGGCATCATCTATAATCAGTGTTGCTTCCCTTAGGGCTTTGGCCAGTTCTTCTTCCCGGTCTTCCTCGGTTTGCCGGAGCTTTTTTTCAATCTCCTCGGCATCTTTTAGGCTTTTGGCAATAGTAGCTTTGCGCTCCTCCAGCATTTTCAGAATCGGTGTATAAAGTAACCGCTTTAAAATATAAAGCAGGATCAAAAAGTTTACGGCTTGTGCCAGCAATAGTACTGGCTGGATACCAAATTGATTAAATATGTCCATTTAATTGGGGTTACTTAATAAACGCGATAACAAGAGCGTAAATCGCGATAGCTTCGGTAAACGCCATTCCTAAAAGCATGGCCGGCAGGACTTTTCCTGAAGAGTCAGGATTTCTGCCGATAGCTTCCATGGCTTTCATTCCGATAAGACCGATACCGATACCGGGGCCTAAGGCCCCAAGCCCGATAGCTATGGCTGACGGTAGGTTGACATCCATTCGTTTACTCCTTTCTTAATTGTGTTCAGTTTCCTCTGACAATAATACCATAAAAGTCAGTGTAAGCAACATAAAGACTGTTGCCTGGACAAACCCGACAATTATTTCCAAAAAGTAAAAGGGCAGCGGCAAAATAAAGGCAAACATGCCGGCGATGGTGGCCAGGACGATCTCCCCGGCAAAGATGTTCCCAAAAAGCCTAAAAGACAGTGAAATAATTTTGGTGAACTCCGAGACAATTTCCAGGATTCCGACAAACATAAAAATGGGGTTTAAGGAAACCCAGCGGCTAAGGTATTTTTTAAGCCCCAGATTTTTGATGGCGAAGATATGGGTGGTGACGGCTGAGACAAGGGCTAGCGCTAATGTGACATTTAGATCCGAGTTAACGGATTTTAAAAGCGGGATAAAGACGTTTTGGCCATGCTCCAATTTGTAAAAGCCGATGGTGCCAAAACCAGGTAAAAGACCGGCCCAGTTGGCTAAGAGTATAAAAAGGAAAAAGGTCATGCAGATGGGGAAGAAAAGTTTAGTTTTGTCATGGGCTAAATCCTCGGTGAAGTTATAGCCGTATTCAACCACTGCCTCCATCAAATTCTGCAGCCCGGACGGGACAACTTTCATCTTTCTGGTGGCTAAAAATGAGACGATAATTAGTGCAAAACTTACGAGCCAGGTGACAAACAAACTGTTGGTTAAAGGCAGTTTTCCTATATAACCCAAAATATCCGGGGCCAGTACAATTCCATGTTCCATAATTAGGTGTATTTTATGGGAATTTACGGGGTTTTGCAAAAGGTAAGTTAGGGGAATAAAATACGCACTATGTTAAAGGTAGAAAGATCAGGCATACAACCCAGTCCTAAGTTTATTTATGATGATTTTTTAGGTAGTGATGATTGCCCAATAAATGTTTCAGTTAACGAAGGTCAAATCGCCAAGCTTTACCTAAACTCAGCTTTAAAAAGGAGTGAGATTAATGCTGAAACTGTTAATTTTGTTTGGTTTGAAGAAGAATCGGAGCGAGGTCTCTTAGGCAGCTATGCCCCAGAGACAAGATTTAATTCAGTTTATTTAAGGACTCACTATGAATTCTATAGAGATACTTTAAGATATTGTAA
>CAYTPB010000024.1:0-7185 GCA_964439785.1 uncultured Gammaproteobacteria bacterium | reverse complement strand
TTTTGGGGGAATAAGTAAAGCCTAAATTTAATCCCTAGCCATAAAAAAGCTGTTAGATTTATTGTCCCTTCTGATTTGATAGAATGTTTTAGATGAAATTGACTAAGAAACATCTTACTGTACTTGCGGTCAGTTTGTTTTTTATCTTTATTTTTTTCAGCAGCGTTATTCCCTTAAGAGATTATGACATCTTTTTCCACCTTAAATCCGGCGAGATAATTGCCCAGCAGGGCATAATCCACAAAGACGTCTTTTCCTTCAGCGCCTCAAACAGTGAGTGGTACCCTTATGAATGGCTGTTCCAGGTAGGAGTCTATTACTCTAACCAAATCTTTGGCTTTAACGCCATCAGCTATCTGACAGCCATATTTATTGCTATCCAGATTGGGCTGATTTTCCTTTTGCTTAAAAATATCCTGAAGCTGGGGGTGGTTCCCTCACTTTTAATCTCCTTTTTGTTTTATGCCTCGGTTTATGAGTTCATGGCCGCCAGGCCCTATATTGTGGCCTACCCAATCTTTACTGCCAATATTTACCTGATTTTGGATTACCTGCTTTACAACAAAAACCGGCTCTATCTGATGGTTCCCCTAATGTTTATCTGGACCAATCTGCACGGGTCAATGTTTTTGGGGATTGCCCTGTTTGGCGCCTATGCCGGGGTGTCACTTTTAAATTTCTTCCTTAATAAAAAGAAAAACGAGCTGAAGAAGTTTTGGGTTTTGAGCCTCTATACACTCATTATGGGAATTATTACCATCCTGCCGCCTCTTGAGCTGACCCAATGGAGGCTTTTGGTAAAGTTTTACCAGGACAGGATACTTTTATCCCATTTCATTGACGAGTGGACTCCACTGGCTTATAACCCGGTTGGTTTTGCCATTTTTAGCGCCACCACGGCAGTCGTTTTTATCCTGCTCTTTTTTGTTGTATTTAAAAGGAAGCTTTACAGGGAAGCGACCTGGCTTCTGCCCTTGTTAGTTTTTGCTCCGCTGGCCTACACCGCCTCCAGAAACCTTTATTTAGCCTACATCACTTTTGTAGTTTTGGTGGGATTTGCCATTTCCAAATTTAACTTTAAGAGTTTTTCCAGGCTTCAGAAAGGTTTGGTGGTATTGTTGATAGCGGCTCTCCTAGGCACCCATGCTTGGCTGCTCTATATCAAAAAACAGCCGTTAATGCTTTATTATCCGGTCAGCGCCTCCCAGTTTATCTTGGACCAACACTTAGCCGGCAATATGTTTAACGAGTACAACTACGGGGGCTATCTCCTGTACCGGCTTTATCCTTATCAGAAGGTTTTCATTGACGGCCGGACCGATGTTTATATCGACAATATTATCCCCGATTACCAAACCCTGGCTACCCAAAAGGACCTGCCAGATGACCAGTATAAAAAGTTTCTGTATGACAACTTCTGGAATAAATTCAATATTTCCTTTGTGGTTTTGCGGACAGAACAGCATGAGGTGATGCGTAAAATTGCCAGACTCCTGACCGATGACCCAAACTGGAGCCTGGTTTTTTGGGATGATAACACGGAAATTTTTGTCAGAAGGGATGGCAAAAACGATCCTGTTATAAATGAGTGGGGCGCCAAAGCCGCCACCCCTTACAGCACTACCCTCTTCCGTCCAAACCAGATGGAACAGGCGCTCCAGGAATATCAACGGATGATTGGCTATGCTGACTCCGGACGGTCCAGGAATGCTATTGGTTTTATTAACTTAAACCAGGGTAAATTTAATGAAGCTGCCTTGGAATTTAACCGGGCCATTGCCTTAAACCCAAACTTTGAATCGCCCTATATGAATTTGGCCGAGATTTCGGCTAAAAACGGTGATTTAAACACGGCTATTGAGCTTTATAAGAAAGCCCAAAGTTTAAACCCAAGCCGGGGGTTAATTTATATCAGGCTGGGACAGCTGGGGCTCCAGGACGGCTGGAGTATTGGCCAGGCCAAATCAGTCTGGAGTAAAGGGCTGAAGAACGCTGAGGATGAAAATGACAAAAAAGAGCTTCAGCATCTTCTGGAAATAAGCCAATAAAGATACCGCTTGTTTTTGCCGGGAATCTAAAGCTATAGGAGAGTAGGAGAAAAGATAATAAGAGCTTGTAAAATCCCCTGCAAAAATTTACGGGAAACTTGGCCCGGACCCAATCGGCGCAACATCTTAGTTTTTATAAACCAGGTATCATTGTTGCCACACCTATTATTGGCTGAAGCTAAGGCTAAGCTTAAAGAAGGGTTTTCATTTCCTGCAGACGAATGAGGAACAATTTGGCCGCTTATTTGAGTCTAACTCTTCACTACCCGGGCTAAAGTCTCCTTTTATACCAGTAATTTCTAAGTTTTTTATGGCGACATTTTTTTCCTTTCTTTTAACTAACAACAGAGGAATTTTCCAAGAAAAATCTAGCCGCTAGGGTTTCACTAATTTATATTAAGGACAAAACGAAAAATATGTCAAAATATATCGATAAAGAAATAAGCTTATATAATATTGTTTATAATTGGATATTATATTCTGGAGGATTTAGAATTATCTTTGTCCTCTTTTTGGTCACAATCTTCAGTGTTTGTTGGTTGAAGGGTAGTGAAGCTGTACTATAACTTTTAAGGTAATAATATTAACTAATAAATCATTTTTAAATATGATTAAATACAGGCTTGAATTATGTTGAAATATATGTATAAAATTACATATACTTTAAGTTAGAATTATGGATGATCTTTTGACAGTTAAACAGGTAGCAATAATCTTAAAAATCCATCATTTAACGGTCAGGCGCTACATTAATGAAGGCAAGCTTAAGGCGGTCAAAATCGGCGGGAATATCCGGGTTTCCCAGCAGGAGTTAAAAGCTTTTTCAGAATCGTATATTCCCCATTCCCGGCCGGTAAAAACAAATGTTTCTTCCCCTACCACCAATACATTTTCCCCTAATGACCCTTTATTTAGGCTTAAATCGAGAGGTTTGTCCCTGGAAAAGGTATAAAAATGGCGGCAAGAAAGATATTTGTTGACGGCTCGGTGCTCTATGCCTTTACGGACAGGGCCGATACCAACCATGTCCAGGCTGTAAAAGTGCTGGAACAGCTGTCGCTTCAGGGTGTCCAACTGTTTACTTCCCTGGAGGACATCCATGATGTCTACTCCGCCATCAACCGCCAGCTTGGGACTACCATCGGTTTTGATTTTTTACAGGCGATGATAGAGTCAAATATCGAGATTATTTACCCGCAACGCTCGGACCTGGTCAACGCCTATAAATTAATCCGTTTAAACACCGGCAAGCAAATTTCCTTTAAACAGGTGATGACAGCCACTTTGATGGCCAAAAGAAATGTAATTAAGATTTTAACCTTTACCTACTGGTATAATTTACTGGGGACCGAGCCTTATCTGCAGAAATTCTAGGATTATTTGGCGCCTATGATAACTTCGCCGTCTGAAGAGGATGAATCTTTAAGTAGTCCGCCGTCGACAGCCTGGTAATCCGGCGAAAGATCCTGAATAAGCTGCTGGAGCAGGTCATTATTGCCGCTTTTAACCAATACCCGGGTTTGAGTGAAGGCGGAATTGGTGGCATTCCCCACTTTGCCCGGCTGGTAACCCAGATCCTTAAGCTTTCCTGAAACCGAGGCGGCCAGGCCGCTCTTGCCCGTGCCGTTTAAGACGTCAATTGTATATTTTGAACGGTCAAGGGATGGGGTTGGCGAGGGTGTAATTTCAGGAGTGGCGATGGTTGGGGCTTCGGATGGAACAGGCTGCTCCCCTCTTTTAAAGAGCGATTTGCCTTTTAAAAGGTATAAAGCGGCTGCCACCACTAAAAGCGCCACTACCGCCAGGAAAAACAGTTTTAATTTTGATCCGCCGCCACGGTTTGGTTCCCTGTTGGAATAGACACCCGAGCTTGGGAATTGGGATCCCCAGTGTGGAATCTGATTTTCTTTTTCATCCTGATAGTTGTTAAAGTTTTTATTCATGCCCGGCCTTACTCCTGTTGGCAGGGGCTCCGGCTCTTCGGCCAAATCATCCAGGGTGTGCTCGCGCTTCACCGGCTCTTCAACATCCTCTATCGGCCTGGAGGTGAAAACCGGCCTGGATTCAGATTCTTCCTCTTTGGGAGGCTCTTCCTGTGGCGTTTCTTCCCCGGAAGGAGCCTGTCCGGGAAGATCTTCCTGGAATTCCTCATCCCCACCTTCCATCATTTTAACCCTTGGGTCAATAGCTGTTTTATCTTCCTGGGCGGGGGTATTTTTTAAATCTTCCTCATCCACACCTTCATTCTCTGATAAGGTGGTTGGCTCCTTTGTTTCTTCGTCCGTGGAATTGAAATCTTTCGGGTTGGCCATATTTCTGTAAGTATTAAAAACTATTTTGTCCAAAGTTGCAAGTCTTACCTCAAAACACGCTTAATAACATTGGATAAATTTTTTGAATTTTCCGGGGTGATTACGTTGCTAAAACCTAAATTTTTGGCTTCAGCCACCCGTTTGTCAGTTTGCCTGACCGCCCTCAACTCACCTAATAACCCGACTTCACCGATAAAAGCTGTTTTTGGGGCAATTTCTTTGTTTTTTAGGGAAGAAATTATGGCCAGGCAGATTCCTAAATCCGCGGCCGGTTCAATTATTTTAATGCCGCCGGTGGCATTGACAAACACATCGCAGTCATAAAGCGGGAGACCCAGCCTTTTTGATAAAACAGCCACCAAAAGCTGAAGCCTGTTGTTGTCAATTCCCTGCCCAACCCTTCTGGGGACAGGCAAATTCGATTTTGTCACCAGAGCCTGGATTTCAACCAGGATAGGCCTTAAACCGTTAATTGTAATGACTACCGCCGAACCCGGAGCTTGGACTTTCTGGTCTAAAAATACCTTGGACGGGTTTTTGATTTCCACCATCCCCTGGTCCTCCATCTCAAACAGCCCGACTTCATCGGTCGGCCCAAACCTGTTTTTATCTCCCCGCAGTAACCTGAACCCGCTGGACGGATCACCTTCCATACTCAAAACAACATCAACTAAGTGCTCCAGCGTCCTCGGACCGGCAACAGCACCTTCTTTGGTGACGTGGCCAACTAAAACTATGGGGATATTTAAACTTTTAGCGGTCTTTTGAAGCCGGTTGGCCGATTCCCTAACCTGGCCTAAAGACCCGGCGGGGGAAGTTAAATCCGCCGTTTCCAGAGTCTGGATGGAATCAACAATCACTAAATCGGGTTTAAAATCCGAAATGGCGGCGGCAATTAAATCAACATCAATTTCGGGTAAGACATTAATTCCGGCGTTGGGTTTTAGCCTGTCGGCCCTGATTTTAATCTGACCGGGCGATTCCTCCCCCGCTACATACAAAGTTTTGGGGATGTTAATAGCCAGCTGGGTTAAAAGGGTGGATTTACCGATACCGGGGTCGCCCGAAATTAAAATGACAGAGCCCAAAACAATCCCCCCGCCCAAAACCCTGTCCAGCTCCCCGATACCGCCTGGAAACCTGACCATATTTTGATTCTCCAGCTTGTTGATATTAACTATTTTTGATTTTCCGGGTACTTTTTTTGTGCGGGTATTCCCCAGGTTTTTTTCTATAGTTTCTACCAGAGATCCCCAGGTTCCACACTCGGGACACCTGCCCAGGTACTGTGATGATTGAAACCCACACTGCTGGCAGGTAAAAACCGATGAACTTTTAGGCATGGAGCAATATTATCACAAAAATTACTTATAGATCAGACCCTTGGTGGAGGTTAAGAAGGGAGAAAGGAGAATTCTTCTTTTGCTCTGGTCAACGCTGTCAACTATCACACTTATAGAATCCCCTTCTTTATAAGCCGTGCCAGGCTCAAATTTGGCTGTAGGGATTAAGCCCTCCAAACCTCCTTCTAAAGAGGTGAAAGCACCGGTGGAGTTAACCCGGGAGACGGTGATTTTAATAACATCATCCGGCTGGTATTTTTCGGCGGCCTTCTGGAAAGGATCCTCGGTTAACTGCCTGACAGAGAGGTTAACCCGGCCTGTTTCATGGTCCAGGGAGATAACTTTAGCCTCAACGTCCTGACCCACTTTATAGATAGTTGAGGGATCTTCCACTTTTTCCCAGGACAGTTCGGAAACATGGGCCAACCCCTCCAAACCATCCTCCAAACTGACAAAAATGCCAAAAGGCAAAACAGCTGCCACTTTACCTGTAACTTTATCCCCCACTTTAAGCTGGCTAAGCTTACTTTTAACTTCATCCGTCACATTAACCTTCTGGGAAAAAATCAGTCTGTTTTGGGAAGAATCAGCCTCAATTACAGACAGGCTGAGTTCCTGGCCTACCATTTTATCCAGATCTCCGGCGGACGATAAAACAACCTGGGAGGATGGTAAAAAGCCCCTGACTCCGGAAACTTCAACAATCAAGCCGCCCTTATTGACTTCAATCCCCCGGCCTGCAACGGTCTGGTCCTGCTGCATGGCGTCAATAAACCTTTGCCATTTTGATTGGACGCCGCCTTTGCCGGCGCCCTTTTGGAGTGTCAAAAGCACCTGGCCCGACTCATTTTCAGATGCAACAACATAAGCTGTAAGCTTATCGCCCACTTTTAATTTGGAGAGCTGGTCCGGCGTTAAATCCTTTTTAGGTAGAACACCCTCGGCTTTCAGCTTTAAATCCAGAACAATTTCCTGGTCGGTAATGGCGACAATTTCGCCTTCAACTTCCTGGCCTCTTGAGACCTTAAAATTTTTATTTTCCTGTTTGGCCAAAAGATCGGCCATTGACATATTTGCCAAGCATTTTCACCTGTCTTTCTTTAAAGATATTGGGATTATACACAAAATAAGAAAAAATTAACAGATATAGCCCGGGGTTGGAGTAGATAAATCGGCAAACCGTTTGAACACTAAATCAACAGAGAAAGGTGGACCAGACAATTTCGTCCCAAAAAGCCATTAATATGGATCAAGGCTGGCCGAAATTTGTCTGATTAAATATGGCAGTGAGGTATTTTCACACACCCTTGCGAGTGCATTATCGTCCCCGCTGGAGCGTTTGACGACTGAGTTCGGGATGGGATCAGGTCGAACCACTCCGCTCAAACCACCATGGAGGAAATTATAAGCTAAAACTTCTGATAAGGCAAGTTATTGTGTAGGCAGGCCACATAGGTAACACTTTGTTAAAGAAGATTTTGT
>CAYTPB010000023.1:0-7214 GCA_964439785.1 uncultured Gammaproteobacteria bacterium | reverse complement strand
CGGCTCACAAACACAGTTTGGTAAATTTTAGTTATTGACAAACTGTACAGAATTCTGTAATATATAAAATATGATTAAAACATTACCCATTACTAAAGCAAGAGAAGAATTAACTACTCTAGTAGACAAGGCTAATAAGCTCTTAGATGAGTATGTGATTACTGTAAATGGTTCCCCAGCTGCGGTTTTAATGTCTGCAGCGGAATATGAATCTTGGAAAGAAACTATAGACATACTTTCTGATAAAAAATTAATGAAGTCTATTAAAGAAGGCGAAGAGGATTTTAAAAAAGGTGATTTTGTCACCTTTGAACAGCTTAAAAAAGAGCTTAGGCTAAATGTTTAAACTGTTAATTTCATCCAAAGCCTCAAAAAAACTAAAGCTTCTTAAAAAAACTCATCAAGATGCTATTTTATCTGCATTTGAAGAAATAAAAGAAGATCCTTTTATAGGTAAGCCTTTAACTCGGGAGCTAACTGGACGATTTTCCTATCGAGTAGGCGTTTATAGAGTTATTTATAAAATTAACCAAAAAGATCGAATCATTCAAGTTCTAAATGCTGGTCATAGAGAAAAAGTTTATAGCTAACTAATCTCTTATTGTTCAATGATAAACTTCCATGAGTTGAACTAACCATGCCAACGTGAGTTCGAGATAAAATTCAATTGGGTCACAATTTATAAGGATTGCTAAAGATTTATTAGAAGTTTTCAAATTTAAATGTTATCTTAATAATTAAGGGTAAGGAAATATGTCGGCAATCCGTTTTGAAGCTAAACTGTTTAAAATCGGCTCATGGACTCTTCTCAGGCTGCCTAAGAGCGCCAGTACCAAGCTTCCATCACGGGGCATGACAATGGTTGAGGGAACCATCAATAGCTTTCCCTTTCAGGCCGCGCTCGAACCGGATGGTAAGGGAAGCCACTGGTTCAGGGCCGACAAAACCATGCTCAAGGCCGCTAAAGCAGACGCAGGCGATACTGTAACTCTGGCGATTGAGCCCACTAAAGAATGGCCGGAACCTAAGGTACCGGAGGATTTAAAGACCGCTCTCGCGGCCAACCCACTTGCGCATACCTTATGGGTGGATATCACGCCAATGGCACGCTGGGATTGGATCCGCTGGATTGGTTCAACTAAAAACCTGGAAACGCGTAAGAAGCGGGTCGGGGTGGCATGCTCGAAGCTCAAAAAAGGCGAGCGAAGACCATGTTGTTTTAACCGAACCCAATGTACCGAACCCTATGTATCCAGTAATGGGGTGCTCCTCGAGCCAAGTTGAGATTATTGCATAGTTAAGCATATACCGATACTTGAATCTGGTACTGCTGAAATGTCGCATAGATTCTGCTAAAATACGATTCGAAGGTGTTCCATTCCTGGGACACTCGGTTTACATCTAAAATAATTCTGTAAATACCCGCCCACGATATAATTTTTATGGCTATTAGAGAAAGGCTTGCCGAACAACCGGCATCAAAAAAAAGAATTTTCAGTACTAGAATAGCTGCTCTGGCTATATTAGCCGCATTAACTGCTACCCTGCCGGGAGCTACCGATCTCCAAAGACACACTACAGATAAAAAACCTCAAAATAACACCTCCATTTTAGCAACACCTCCTTCCATAGCTGCAACAAGATATAACAGCCACTCCTTCAAAGCCGGTTTTACAATTGAGGGCAACCTTAACTCTCCAAATTTCCCGGCCATAGTTGAGCCCCTTTTGACAAGGGCCGTGGATGACGAGGCCGACTACATCAGTTTAAATGTGCCTATTTTCCAGGACAATTACCGTTCGGTCAGAATTTATACAGATCCCCGCTATACTCTGTCTGATGACCTGGTCAAACAAGTAGTTGATTTAGCCCACTCTAAAGGCCTGGCAGTTTATTTGAAATACTACCTTGAAGACCACAACATCACGCAAAAAAATCCTGGAATGTGGAAAGGCTTATTGGAGCCAACCGATGGGACACGAGAAAAAGGAGTTAAGGAATGGTTTAAAAGCTACCGGGCCCTTATCGTTCCAAAGGCGGCTTTAGCCCAAAGCCTTAAAGTGGAAGGATTTTCCTCCGGCAACGAATTTAACTCCCTGGAAAAGTACAACTCGGAATGGAGTACTACTGACAACCAAATTCGTTCAGTTTACACCGGAAAACTTTTTTATGCTGTTGATCATGATTCAGACGCTATTATGAAAACTTATATTCCTTTACCAGGCTTTCTCTCCCAGTTGGATTTTATTGGTATAGATTCATATTTCCCAACCGATGGCACCGGCAAAAAGCTGCAGGATCACGCTCCGGTCAGCGACATTATGGAATCACTCAGGCCTTATGCAACAGCTATTCAGGGTCTTAAAAACAGGTCAAAAAAAAGGCTTGAATTCTCGGAATGGGGTACGACATCAGTGGCCGGCTCTTACAACAACCCCTGGTCCGGTGAAACAAAAGGCGCCCCTGACCAGAAAGCCCAAAGCCGCTACTTTCAGGCAGTTTGCAACCTGGTCTTTAAACCTGGATTAGTTAACGGCAGTGACCTGTTCATGCTGAGTCCAATCGATCAAACATACAATCCTGCCACAGATAAAAGCTTTAATATTATAGACAAACTTGGAGAAAAAACTATCACAGATTGTTATAAAAGCCTCCATACAACCTAACTAAACAGGACACGAGAAGGCTCTTTTAAGGTTAACCCTTCAGAATTTCACAAAGCTTGATATAAAACCTCAGGTTGTGGATGGTAGCCAACCTAAAGGCTAATGTGTCTTTGGCCTTAAACAGCTGAAAAAGGTAAGCCCGGGAAAAATTTTTACAGGTAAAACAATCACAGTTTGGAGATATTGGCCCCAAATCATTCTCAAACCTTAAATTAACACTCACCATAGAATAAAAATCTTTTTTGAGGTCCAGTTTTTCGGGTTTTCCCTTAAAAATATACAATCTTTTATGCCTGGCCTCCCGGGTCGGGATAACGCAGTCAAAAATCCCGTATCCCATTTTAAAACACTTCACAATATCATCCGGTTTCCCCACACCCAGCGCGTATTTCGGTTTATCCTCCGGCATTAAATCAGCGGTAAATTTCAAAATCTTTGTTATTAGGACTTTCTTTTTATCAATTGGCCAGCCGCCATAGCAGTAGCCGTCAAAGCCAGTTTTGATTAACTCCTCGGCACAATATTTTCTAAGTTCTCTATTATCTCCCCCCTGGATTACCGCAAACAAAAGCGGCTTATTTTTCTTGCCACTGGTCAATTTTTCAAATTCCGCCTTGCAGCGCCTGGCCCATTCAACCGTCCTCTCCACAGCCTGGCTTTGAAAATCAAAACCCATCTCCGGATCGGTACACTGATCCAGGCAAATCAAAATATCCGCTCCCAACTTATATTGCAGCTGGATTGATTTTTCCGGAGTAAAATTAATTTCCTCTCCGTTCCAGTTGAATTTAAATCCCTTTTTATCAACCCTGCCTGATTTGGGGTTATCCCTCAAAAGCGAAAAAACCTGGAAACCGCCTGAATCGGTTAAAACCGGCCCATCCCAAGACATTAACTCATGCAGGTCTTTTTTAATCCCGTGGACCATCAGGTGAAAGCTACTGGTCACCACCCCTTCCACCATGACATTTTTTAAATCAACCGAATCCACACTCCGAACCACGCCGATAGTCCCGTCGGGAAAAAAAGTCGGGAGTTTTAAATTCCCGTGTCGGGTTTTTACATCCATAACCGGATATTTTAAAGGGAGAGCGCCTTGAATTGCAATTTTAAGACTTCGTTTAACTGTGGCCCAATCTTCTTTAAATAAACCACATTGTATTTGGGGAAATACAAAAAGGCGGCCGGTGAATCATCCAATAACACTTTTTGGAAATCGGCATAACTGGTTTTCCTCTTTTCCATATTGCTTTCTTTTCTACCATCCTCCAAATCCTTATCCACCCTGGGGGATGACTCATGGGAAACATTAGTCTGTGTTTGGGTTGAATGCCAGAGCGAATACTGATCCGGGTCGGCCGGGATATCCTGGGAAATCAAAAGCGCCTGGAAGTTCTGGGGAATTCCCTGCTCCACCTTCAATGTTGCGTTAATCCCCTGCGAATCCCAGGCTGACACCACATCGCGCCCGACATCCCCGAGGGACGAAGTGGCTGTCAGGACAACCGGGGCGCTCTTATCCTTGGCCCTACCCAGATAAATCTTAGCCTCATCCGGATTATCCAAATAGTTCTTAACATTACCGTTGAAAGCCCAGGATTTTAGCGAGATGGAGGTCGAGGCAGTTGCCTCTTCTGGAATTGACGGCGCGGCAAAACTCAGCGCCAGGCGGAAGTTTTTATCTGACATAGTCGCATCCTTGGTATTATAAAAAATCGTCACCAGCCTGGTATAGTTTATTTTTGATTCCTCCCCAAAGGGGGATTGCCCATTTAAACTGGAGGGGTCATTAATCCCCAAAAGCGACTGGACTTCACCAATCTTAATCGCATCCAGCGCCGAGATTTCCGACGGATAAAACCTGATCACGACAGACGGAAGATTTGGATCATGGGAAGTCAGGGTAATCTTTTTGATAAAGACGTTTGAATCATCAATCTTATCAATGGTGTAAGGCCCGGTTCCGATCTCGGTCCCCTTTTTTAAAACCGGCTGGTTTAGAATTGCCGGCAGAGGTGAAAATGAATCAGCCAGCTTAATCTGGATAGTCTGCTCATCTGGATAAGTCACCTCAGCCTGCTCAACCGGCGGCAAAATATCGGAAGATTTTACCTTGGTGCCGTCTGCCCAGTAAAGGTTGCCTTTGAGCTTGAGTGTGTAAAGGTTGGAGTCTGGATTGACGCTCCAGGACTTAACCATGTCCGACTGTGGCGTACCGGTCTCATCAACGTAAAATAAACTCCTGGAAAGCAAACTGGTCACATAAACCGGCAGGTTGTCATCGGTATAGGTCCCCACCACCCCCTCTGATAAATAAGTCTTAAAGATCTGGTCCTCAAACCGGATTAAAATCAGAAGAATGATTAAAATGGTTAAAAGAATCGATCCTATCAGGCTAAAGTAGCGTGACAGGAGGCTTCCGAGATATAAAAATACAAATCTTACTTTCCTCAAATAATTACTCCAATTATGGAAGAAATGAAAAACAAAACAGCAATAACAATAGTGAGGTTAAACAACATCTTCTCCGCCCCCCTTTTTGTGCCGTAAAACCCCATATCCCCGCCAAAAGTGGAACCCAAACCGGTCCCCTTTGACTGCAACACAATCAGCATAACCAAAAGTATGGCCAGGATTATTTGAATTAGGGATATAACCGCTTTATTCATGTTTAGACAGCCACTGTAAAAAGTTGCTGATAAATCCTACCACAGCCGAGGATAAAATTGCTACTTCCAGGAGATTTAGCGACATGGGAGGAATAATTACCGCCCCAAAATTGGACCCTGAAAAATCAAACGGGACAATCTTAAACTGGGGATAAACCACGGTCAAAAAATAAAGTGCCACTACGTTAACCGCCCAGCCAAAAATCCCGACCGTTAACAGGTTAAGCGGCAAAAACATGATTTTCAAAAGCGGCACGATCAGCCAGTTTATAACCATAAATACCAAAGCCCCTAAAAGCAATGCTTTTACTCCCCCCGAATAAGTCAGGCCGGGGATAAATTTCGTGGCCACCCAAAGAGCCGCCAGGTTAATTAAAAAATTCCGAAGCAGGGCTTTCATCTATTTAATTATAAGCTTCCGCGGACTAATAGTCTGCGGTTTTCTTGGATTCAAGCTTAAACCTTTCAGGTTGCTTCCAGGTTTAAGAAGCCTTAACCTGGCTTCGCCTGCATCACCCGCTTTAAGAAAGCGGGGTTTTGGCAAAGAGGTTATAAAGTTTCTGGACCGAAGTTTCCTGTGATAAGTGACGGCAAACCTGTGGGATTCATCCCTTAACCTCTGTAAAAGTCTTAAACCCAGACTCCTTTTGGGCAGTTTAACTACCTCACCCTCGGGCGGATAAAGCCATTCCATCCTTTTGGCTAAACCATAAATGGGGATTTTAGAGACATCCATACCTGTCATTCGGGACTCCGATCTGGAATCTATGGATCCTGAATCAAGTTCAGGATGACTACTAGCAAACTCCTCAATCACCTTCTTAACTGCTCTCACCTGCCCCCTGCCGCCATCAATAACGAAAAGATTAGGCAGCGGCCACTCATCAATATGGTTTAATCTCCGTCTCATCATCTCAGAGTGCATAGCATAATCATTTGGCTTGCCGGTAATTTTTATCTTAAATTTCCGATACTGTGATTTATCAACCCCGCCGTTGGTTAAAACTACCATCGAGCCGGTAGACTCATGGCCCTGGATATTGGAGATATCATAACCCTCAATCCGCTCCGGCAATCCGGGCAGATTCAAATCCCTTTGCAGCTCCGCCATCGCCCGGAGGTTTTCCTGCTCCAAAAAGTTGGGGTTCTCAAGATATGCCTCAGTTCTATTGGATAGCGTTAAATACTTGAGTCCCTCAATAGTCTTTTTAATCCTATGGGCCCGCTCAAACTCCAAGTCCTTGGCTGCCTCCCCCATCTCCTTTTCTAAGTCCTCCAAAAGCTCATTGGATTTCCCCTCCAAAAACTTGCATAACTGATTAATAGTCCTTTTATACTCTTTTGGGGTTATTTTTCCCGCACAAGCCCCCGGGCAAAGCTTTAAATGGTAATAAAAACATGGCCTTTTTAAGATGAAGATATCTGTCTCCACATCATATTTAGGTGGGTTACTGCACCAGGGAAAAATCCTTCTTAATTTTTTTAAAGTAGTCCTGACTGTTTCTGAGGAAGGAAACGGCCCAAAATATTTCAAAGAATCTGAAAGCTCCTTTTTTCTGGCTGTTACCACTTGGGGAAACTGGCCCTTGGTCACCTTTATATAAAGGTAATCCTTATCATCAGTCAGCCTGATATTAAAAGGGGGCAGGTACTTTTTAATTAAATTGGCCTCCAGTACCAAAGCCTCAAGTTCAGACTCGACAATTATTGTTTCAACACTTCTAATCTGGCTAACCAAAACAGCTGTTTTTGTGCCTACACCCCCGGGGTGTGGTCCTGAAAAATAAGAGCTTACTCTGTGGTAAAGGTCAATCGCCTTCCCCACATAGAGAACGCCGCCATTCTCATCCTTATAGACATATATCCCGGGCTTGTGGGG
>CAYTPB010000022.1:0-7236 GCA_964439785.1 uncultured Gammaproteobacteria bacterium | reverse complement strand
AAGGTTTAAGCTTTGACGCAGGAAAACCGCGGACTTTTAGTCCGCGGAAGCTTATAGAAACAAAAAAGACCCCAAAAGCAAAAAGTATCAGAAACTGCAGGACCTTTTGGTTAATACCATGCTGAATCTGGGCTTTAAGCTTGGAATTAAAAAAGAGTTTTGGCACTTTGAGTATTAGGCATTGCCCGGTTGTCCCAAATCCTCACTCACACCGACCGGAGAATAATAAGTATCCTCAGGCAAACCGTTTAAAGCTTTAACAACATCTTCATCCGCTCCATGCCGGAGGGCTGTTCTGATTAAATCATCTTTAGAGGCCGGGTAATCCACCCCCTCGAGGTAGCCTTGAATGGTAATCGGGTTTATTTTTTTCTGGTTTTCCCCCGAGGGATAAACCTGGGAATAATACGAAAAACCGGCCTGGGTTTCCGGATAGCTGTAAGTATCCCTGAGAAACTGCTCATTTTGCCGTTCCAGCTTATCATTCCTCTCCTGGATTTTTATAGGCTCCTCGTATCTGGTATCGGTCACAATCCTCTGGATAAAGGAAAAAACTAATCCGCCGGCCACGGCAATTACAATTGATGTGATGCCTAAGCCGGTAGTCCCGGTCCCGAAGACGGCGCTGGATAAAAATCCGCCAATCAGTGCGCCCAATAGCCCGGTTAAAGCTGTGGCTAAAATTCCGCCCTTAACATCCCTTTTGTCTACCAAATGCATGATGATACCCGCTACAATACCAACCCCCAGCCAAACCAAAATTGTAGCTGACGGGATCAGGTCTAAAAACATAAATCTATGGTAGCTGTTGCCTTTTAGATTTGGACTAAATTTGGGTAATAAATGTGTAAGTTATTTCTAAAAACCCTCCGAGTGATCGGAGGGTTTTTAGTCAGGCGGAGCCTTAAGCCCCGCATATAATTGCTGCACTTTAAATTACCTAATGTTTCTTACCCAAAAGTCCCAACATGTCGGAAAGTGCGTAAAGGGCGGACAATCCTACCAAAATATAAACCAGCTTAGTCAAAGCCGACTCTGGTTGAAAAATTGCCTCAATTACATTAAATCCAAAAGCTACCAGCAACCAATTTAAGCCACCAATTACAATAAGCCACATGGCTACAGTTCTAAGTGTCAAAATCCTTCACCCCCTCTCAAGATTAGACTACTACAACTACTGTAGTCATAATCTTGGAGGTAAGTCAATATGCGCCTTTAAGCTGCGGGTGCATCGCCGCCATTGTCACCGTTGCCGCCGTTATCACTGCCTTCAGGTGTCCAAGTTTGTTCGCCGCCCTGGTTCTGTGTCCCGCCTCCGTTATTCTCCTCTGCAGGTGCTTCCGGATGCTCGCCTTCCTCAACCGGAGCCGGAGTAGGTTCAGTTCCCTCTGCTGCAGGGGTTTCCTCTGCAACATTTCCCCCGTTTTGCCAATCTCCGCCTGGTTGATTACCCTGGTTTTGGGTATCATCTGCCGGGCCTCCGCCTTGTTGATCGTTCCCGTCCATTATTTTATCACCGCCTTTCTTTTTTGGTCTCTAATGTTTATCAGTTTTAAAAAAATATGTCAATCCACCCGACTGATATTTGCGCCTAAATTAACTAAATTTTCCACCACATTTGAATAGCCACGCTCGATCAGTTCCACCCGGTTAATAACGCTTTCGCCCTGGGCGATTAAGGCCGCCAAAACCAGCGCCATGCCGGCCCTAATGTCGGGACTTTCCATCTGCCGGCCGAAAAGTTGGGTCGGGCCGTAAACTAACACCCGGTGAGGATCGGCAATCGTGATGCTGGCCCCCATGCTGATTAGCTTATCCACAAAATACATCCTGGTCTCATACATCCAGTCATGCAAAAGCGACATACCATTGGCCTGGGTAGCCAAAACAATTGCCACACTCATTAAATCGGTCGGAAACCCCGGCCAGATGGCGGTATGCAGTTTGGGGGTAGCCCTCAGGTTATGGCCATAAGCTTTCACTCCGTCCGGCGTTTCTTCCAAAACCACCCCCATTTTTCCCAGGTGGATTATCAAAGGCTCCATCCCCTTAAGCGAGGCATTTGTCATTAAAATTTCCCCATGGGTAATGGCTGCAGCCACTGCATAGGTCCCGAGCTCCATAAAATCCCAGCCGATCCTAAAACTTACCCCTGAAAGTTTACCCACTCCCTGGATCTCCAGGGTTGAAGATCCGATTCCTCTAATCTGCGCTCCCATGCTTTTAAGCATCTGGCACAAATCCACGACGTGCGGCTCCATGGCACAGTTTTTTAAAGTCACAGTTTGCCTTCCCAAAACTGAGCCCATCACCAGGTTTTCAGTGGCTGTGACTGAGGCCTCTTCCATAAAATATTCCGCCTCACCCGATGCACGTTTCTTGTTGGTGACACTATAGTTCAAATCATGTTTCTTAACTTCAAAACCAAGCTGGCTAAATCCGTCAACGTGGGCGGCAATCGGCCTGACACCGATTAAGTCTCCGCCCGGCTGATGAAACTCGGCTTTGCCGACTGTCGCCAAAAGCGGCCCGGCAAACAAAATGGAGGCCCGGAGTTTCCGGGATTGCTCCTCCGTGATTGTATGGCCGGAAATATTTTCAGCCCTGACTTTAATGGTGGAGTCGGATAAGCTGACCTGGTCTCCAAGATTCTGTAAAATCTCCAAAAAAACGTCAACATCGGAGATCCTGGGGACATTTTCCAGTGTTACTTCCTCGTCCGTCAAAAGGCAGGCCGAGAGGCACGGCAAAATAGCGTTTTTATTGCCGGAGATCTTTATCTCCCCTTTTAATCTGTTTCCGCCTTGGATTATAAATTGGGCCACAAGTTGTATTTTACAGGGTTTAGGATGTTTCTTAAAGGACTAGCTAAAGACAACCGAAAAGACACTGCCCTTTCCTACCCGGCTTTTAACCTCGATAGCGGCTTTGTGTTTTAAGGCTATATCCTCGGCAATTGATAATCCCAGGCCTGCTCCCGGTGTCGACCTTGACTTATCCCCCCTATAAAATCTCTTGAAGATATTTCCCAAATCCTCATCTTCTATTCCAACTCCGGTGTCCTCAATAATTAAAGTTTTTTTGGGGGAGTTGATCAAACTGATATTAACTTTCCCTCCCTTTTTATTATATTTTAAGGCATTATCCAGTAAAATGATCATCAACTGCTTTAATTTGTTCGGGTTCCCCATTACCTCAACCTTTTCCGATTTTAAAACGTTAATCTCTATATCCTTGTTCTCGGCCATAGGCCTTATTTGGGAAAGAGATTGATCCAGCAGAACTTTTAGATTAATATTGGTTTTTTGCCCCAGGTATGGGGTTGTCCCGAGCTTGGATATAGTAAGAAGCTCGTTTACAATCAGCGACATATCGTTGCCAACCGTGTGAACCTGTTTTAACACTTTCTGGTAATCTTCCCGGGTTTTATTGTGGGAGCGGAGTGCCACTTCCGCGGCAGAAATTATGGCTGTTAAGGGGGTCCGGAGCTCATGTGAGGCATCGGCGATAAAGTTCTTTTGGGAATCCAGAGTTTTTTTAATCGGCTCCAGGGTTTTACCGGCTAAAATATAGCTTAAAAACGTCCCGGCAAAAAGGATGGTTAGGTCAATCAAAACCAGATTCCAGATCAGGGAATTTCTTAGGGTAACGGCCTGTTCCCGGAACTCATACACCTCATCCAGCGTTAAAAGCCGCGGTGGGCGGCTGCCGAATTCCCTCTGAATTACCACCCTGGAGATGGTGCCCATCTGGACGGTATAAAGCGAGGCGGAAAAAGCGGTCAGGATAATCAGTAAAATTCCGCAGTAAAAAATTGTAAGATTTCTCCTGGCCCGGTCAAATGGATTACCAGCCTTAAGGAAGTTATTCACTGATTCTGTATCCTATACCTCTAATTGTTTGGAAAAGAGGCTTCTCCCCGGGAAAACTCCGGTCAATTTTATTCCTCAGCCTTCTGATTAATACCTCAATGATGTTTGACAGCGAATCATAGGAATAATCCCAAACATGGTTTAAGATCTGCTCTTTGGATAAAATTTGGTTGGCATGTCTCATTAAATATTCGAGCAGGGCGTATTCCTTACCGGTCAGCCTGATCTCCTGGCCGGCTCTTTTTACCAGATGGCTGTTCGGGTTAAGTTCCAAATTGTCGACCTGCAAGACCGGAGTATTGCCCTTTGACCGCCTGATTAAAGACCTGATCCTGGCTAAAAGCTCCTCAAAAGAAAACGGTTTGACCATATAATCATCAGCCCCTAAATCCAAGCCTGTGACTATATCATCCAACGTATCCCTGGCAGTCAGCATTAAAATTGGGGTTTGGATTTTTTTGGTCCTGAGTTTGGCACATATTTCCTGGCCGGATAAATTAGGCAGCATTAAATCCAAAATAATGCCGTCATACGGGTTTTCCTCGGCCATCTCATACCCATCCTGTCCATCATGAGCTACATCCACTGCAAAGTGCTCATCTAAAAGTCCTGTCTTAATATTCTCGGCAATATTTATATCATCTTCTATAATCAGGATCCTCATAAGCGAATTTTAATCTTTTAAGAGCTCGTTCTCAAATCCACAGCCTTCTTTATTTTAAAAAGACCGCTCATCCGTCAGAGCGGCCTTTTTCCTAGCTCGGTTAACCGCCGATAATATAACAAAATTAGATGAACGCCAGATGAAAAATTGAGCTTAAAAAAGTGTATAAATTGTGGCCACGCCGGCAACGATCATCGCCGCAGTGATTACCCAGCCCAAAATCTTGGATGAAGGGCCGCTGGCCCACCTGCCCATGATTTTTTTGTTACTGCTGATTAAAATGATCAAAACCAAAATTACCGGCGCAATCAGGCCGTTTAAGACAGCTGAGTAGATTAAGGCTTTAATCGGGTCCAGCCCGATGAAATTAATTAAAAGCCCGATCAAAAGTGAAAAGATAATCACTCCATAGAAGCTGTAGGCATGTTCCAGCTTGCGGTATAACCCGAACTTCCAGCCGAAACTCTCGGACAGCGCATAGGATGCCGAACCGGCCAGGACCGGTACCGCCAAAAGGCCGGTACCGATAATCCCCAGCGTAAATAAAAGGTAGGCGTTTTCCCCGGCCAGGGGTTTTAAAGCGGAGGCCGCATCAGCGGCTGTCGCAATATTGGTAATTCCATGGGCGTTTAAGGTGGCGGCTGTAGCGGCAATAATAAAAAACATCACCAGATTGGAAACAAACATTCCAGACCAGACATCAACCCTCATATCCTTTATTTCATGCGGAGTCGACTCCTCCTGCCTGGCGCTGACTGAGACTTTGCCATCCAAGATCTGCTCCTCCACCTCCTGGGAGGTTTGCCAGAAAAACAAATAAGGGGAAATGGTTGTTCCTAAAATTCCGCAAACCAAAAAAATCTCGTCTTTGTTAAAAGATATGGCCGGTATCACGGTATGGCGGATTACTTCATTCCAATTCAGGTTAACTATCAGCCCGGTTGCCACATAAGACAATAAAACCAAAGCGATATACTTTAAATATTTAGCAAACTGGTTATAGGTGGTGAAGATCTCAAGAAGTAGAATAATTAAAGCAAAACCGATCACCAAAAAAGTAAAAGGATAATTTACCAGAAGCTGGGTTGCTTTAGCCATGGCACCGATATCCGCCCCCAAATTTAAGGTGTTGGTTATAAAAAGCAAAATTGTGCAAAGATACAGCACCCATCTCGGAAAAAACTCCCGGATGTTTGAAGCCAGCCCCCGGCCTGTCACCAGGCCGATCCTGGCACACATCTCCTGGACTACCGCCATCAAAGGGAAGGTGAAAAGCGACAGCCATAAAAACTGGAAACCGTACTGGGCTCCGGCCTGGGAATAAGTGGCTATACCCGAAGGATCATCATCAGCTGCGCCTGTAGTTAACCCCGGCCCCAGGTTATACCAATACTGCCGGGCCTTTTTTAAATACTTTTCCTTGCTGATATACTCGGTGACCTTTTTGGAGGTCTGGATAGTTTTTTCCAAGGCTACCGCCGGAGATTCGGCAACTTTTTCGATAAATTCTTCGGTCATCTTGGACAGGCTGTACAATCAGCATAGAGAAATAGGAGCCGCCAGGTCAAGTGGAAAAGCTATCTTCGGAGCAGTCTATTAGTGAGGAGACGGCGCCTTTGGGTACGCACACCTTCCAAACTATAGTCAACCAAGCCCGGGCCACCAGACCTGTAGTTAACCGGGCCGGATCTGGCAGCAAAAAAAGTATCCGCAGTCCCTTCCGGTTCTCCGCTTCCTCCGCCCATGGCAGGCAGTATTGCAGGGTCATCTTCCACTTTTTGCCCGGAGTCCGGTAAAATTACACCCTTGGAAATAGCTTGATTAATATTGTCTCTTTCCCTCATTTCAAGAATAAAACGGCTGTTGGAAGGAGCCGTCCAAAACCACTTTATCAGAAAAAAATAGCTGCTGGCAAGACAGGAAAATTAGTGGGTTCTAAGAAACGGGCTCTCCGTTGAATAAAGCCTGACCGCCTCAATTGCCGCCTTCTCGGTTTTAATAACCCGCTCAATTTTCTCCCCCAGGGAACTTTTTTCATACTCCTTCTCCTCCATCTCCTCTTGCGCTTCTTCTATTCTTCCCCCTAGTGCCAATCCTGCATTTAGGATATTTATTCCAATAGGTGCACCTTTATTTAGCCTCCTGACCATTTCATTTAATGTTCTCAGATCCTGCTCTGTATAAGTTATATCTGGCCTCGGAGGTTTTATGCCTTCCCAAATATCATCTACCCTCTGGTATAAGTCCCCTGCCCTTTCCAGATTGATAGTTCTCATTAAATTGGTTATTGCCTGTCCGACAGTAGAAATATTGGAAAGCCGGAGTTTATTATTGTAAAAATAAACGTCCTCAAAAACCCTTCCATAATCCTTTTGAAGCATCCTCCTCCAGATTTCCCTGTCATCATGGCTCACAAAATTATCCGTTATCATCTCCATCCGGGGAAAACGGCGCAGCTGCCTTAAGTTGGAAGCGGCACTCCATACTTTCCCCGGCAAGGTAACTTCCTCAAGGATACGGGGTGAAATTCTTGGCAGGTTTTTTTGGTCCTCATGGATAAAAATCTGTCCATGTTCTTTTATTAATATTTCACGCATTTCCGCGCGGGTAATTTTTTCCGGCATACAAAGAGTTAATTATACAGGATTAAATGCCAAAGTCCAAACTATAGGACCAATTTGTCTATTTCTTTTTGCCGCC
>CAYTPB010000021.1:0-7411 GCA_964439785.1 uncultured Gammaproteobacteria bacterium | reverse complement strand
CAGTCCACAAAGCCTGTTAACCCAACCTAACTATCTGTTTTGAAACCAGTTCTATTTGAGACAGTGCGGATGGGCGGTCCGTTTATTTTTGGACGGATTTTGGATTTGCTGATTAGGACTAAAGGGCTGGTTTCTGTTGAGACGGCCCTGACAGTGGTAATCGGTCTGGCCGGGGTCAGGTTAGTTTCTTTAATCATTGATTATTTAACGGATATTTTTATTTTCAGGATGCTTTGGGGGCTCGAGCATTACATTTCCACCAAGGCCTTCTCCAAGTATTTGGAATTGTCGCTTGATTACCATGAGCGGATTAATACCGGCACAAAAATCAGTTTGATAAACAGGGGAACCGATAAGTTAATTGACTTAATTTCGAGTTTTTCATTTGAGTTTCAGCCGACAATAATTCAGCTTCTGGTTTCTGCGATTATGATTGTTTTAACCAGCTGGCCGGTTGGAGTAATTTTTACTTTGTCGCTTTTTCCGTTTATTTTGGTGACTTTTAAAATTGCCAAGGCCACCCAGCCTCTGCGGGAAAAAAGGCATGACGCGTACGAGGTTTCAAGTGGTGAAGTCGGTGATACCTTAACCAATATTTCGGTGGTAAAGGCTTTTGCCCAGGAAAACAGGGAAAATAAATCATACGGCTCGATATGGGAGCTAATCAGGGGAATCCAATCCCAGGAGTACAGGAAGGATCTGGTTATGAGCTTTGGCAGGAATATTTTAGTTGAAGTGTTTTATGTTTTGCTTTTGGTGATGGGCGTTTTTGAAATCAGGAATGGGGCTCTGACAGTCGGAAGCCTGGTATTTTTAATCAACTTAATTGAGCGGGCATACAGCAATATTTACCGGCTGGGGAGGATTTATAAAAGATCAACCGATTCGGCCGAATCGGTGGATCGGATCACCGAACTGTTCAGAAATGAGCCGACGGTAGTTAATAATCCCGATGCGCTAAAAAATATTGAACTGGACGGGAAAATCAGTTTTAAACATGTTACCTTTGGCTACAGCAACAGAAAGGTTTTAAAAAACATCAGCTTTACCATCCCCGGGGGTTCCTTTACCGCTTTGGTGGGAAAATCGGGAAGCGGCAAGTCAACTATCGCTAAATTGCTGTCGCGCTACTATGATTCGACTTCCGGCCAGATTGTGATCGGCGGAAAATATGTTTTAAAGGATTTGGATCTGGATGAATACAGGAAACAGACGGCGGTGGTGTTTCAGGATTCACCGGTGCCAAACAGGCAAATTTGGGAGGTAATTGCCTATGCTGCCGGTCGGACAACGTATAAAGCTGTAAAGGAAAGGGTTGTTGCGGCTGCCAAACTGGCCTATGCCCATGAGTTTATTTTGGAACTTGAGGACGGGTACCAGACTCTGATTGGAGAGCGGGGAGTTAAGCTGTCCGGCGGACAGCGCCAGAGACTGGCAATTGCTAGGGCACTTTTTGCCGAGCCAAAAATTTTAATTATGGATGAGCCAACCTCCCATTTGGATACTTTATCGGAGAGTTTAATCCAAAAAGCTTTGGAAGATATTTCCAAGCGGCGCTCCATGACCAAAATTATTATTGCCCACAGGTTGTCCACCGTCCAAAATGCCGACCAGATTTTGGTGATGGATAGAGGTAGATTAGTAGAACATGGAAACCACTCGGAACTTTTAAAGAAAAATGGAGTTTATGCTCAAATTGTTAAGCAAAGCGAGCTGAAAGGATAAAAAATGGCAAATAAAAATGATAATTATCAGAAATATTTAGAAGAAATTTTTGGAAGGATTTCAATTCCCGAAGATGTTTTTGATGATGTAGTGAAAGAGACGACCGGCTCTTTCCCTGTTTCCAAAGAGAAAATTCTGAAAGGAGAAGCCAATCAGGTTTTTGATGTCATGACCGAGGAAGGTTTAGAGGTAATCGTCAGGATTACAAGCAGCATGGAAAGCTTTTGGAAGGAAAAGTTTGTAATGGATAAGTGCCGGAAAATTGGAGTGCCGGTTGCAGAAATTTTTGGGATTAAAGACTTAAAAGTTGGTGAGAAAGATTACTCGATTTGTGTTTTAAGAAAGCTTGAAGGGGATACGCTGGAGAGGGGAAGTATTGAACTGGATGATTTTGACGAGGAAACTAGGAGGGATATTTTCCGTCAAGCGGGACATTTGTTGTCAATGATTCATTCCATAGATGTTGAGGGGTTTGGTTGGATACATAAAGATGGTAGGGGACACCTCAAATCTTTTGAGGAATTTATGCTTGAACATACGGACCAGAAGGATATTTATATTGAGTTGGCCAAAAGAAATAATTTTGATATGAGAATGATTAAGAGATGTCTTGAGATTCTAAAGTCTGGTGTAAACAAATATATCGGGGTAAAGCCAAAGTTAAACCATGGGGATTATACACCTAGGCATTTTATGTTTAGGGATGGAAAAATAACTGCAGTTTTAGATTTTGGTGAGGCTTGCGGCAACTCTCCAATTTTTGATCTGGCCAGATGGGATTATTGGAGAAGGGATGAGCAGGAGCTGGAGTGGTTAAAGGAAGGATATGATAACAAAGGAATTTTTGACGAGGGGTTTGATGAGATGGTTCAGCTTATTAAAATCAATTTAGGGTTAGGGATGTTTTGGTGGTATGACCAGGAGGGTTACAGCCAGGGTGTTGGGAAGGCAAAGGGCAGGTTAATTGAGGATCTAAAATATTTCAATTCAGGGGGATAAATTATGGAAGATTTTTTAGATGTGGAGGTTAGGGGGATGAAGTTAAAATTCAGGGCTAGGGCCGGGGTTTTTGCCAGGGGCGGGTTGGATGATGGGACAAAACTGCTTCTGGAAAAGATGAAAGTTAAAGATGGAAGTTTAGTGGCTGATTTAGGTTCAGGGAATGGGGTGGTGGGGATGGCGGCGGCAAAATTAAATCCTAATGGTCATGTTCATTTGCTGGATGATCATTTAAGAAGTGTTAATCTGGCAAAAGAAAATTTAGAGCTTAATAAAATAAATGCAGAGGTTTTTTTGAGTGATCTATTTTCTGCAGTTGAGGAAAGGACATACCAACAGATTTTTTCCAACCCTCCCCAGCAGTTGGGAAATGAATTTTTAGAGGAATTGATTGAGCAGTCATGCCGGCATTTAAAACAAAATGGAGAGTTATGGCTGGTGATTAAGAAAAATTTGAAACCGGTTTTTGAGAGGATGCTGGAAAAAGTTTTTGGCAACTCTGAAATTGTTGCTTCGGGCAGGGAGCATTATTTAATTAAATCAATAAGACTTAAGGGCAGCTCCAATTTGTGATAAAATCTTCTCCATGTCAAAGGTATGGAATGTACTGCCACAGACCCGGGAAGATTTGGTAGATCAGCTGTTAATCAATAGGGGAATTACTTCTAAATCTGAAAGAGAAAAATTTTTTAACCCCACCTTGGAAAATTTTGAAAAAGATTTAAATATCCCGGGGATTCCCAAAGCTTTAAAAAGAATTGAAAAAGCGATTCAAAATGGGGAGCAGATTGTAGTTTATGGGGATTATGATGTGGATGGGGTTTGCGCCAGCGCCATAATTTACAAAGCTTTAACTTCAATGGGCGCAAAAATTTTGCCCTATATTCCCCACAGGGAAAAAGAAGGGTATGGGTTATCAAAAGAGGGGTTAGATTCCTGTAGGGATATGGGGGCAAGTTTGGTGATTACGGTTGACCATGGAATTGTAGCGTTTGAACAAACACTTTATGCCAAAGAGATCGGGCTGGATTTAATAATTTCAGACCACCACTCTCCTAAGGAGGAAAAGCCTGAGGCTTTAGCAATTGTTCATTCAACTTTAATGTGCGGGGCGGCAGTGGCCTGGTGTTTGGCCAGGAATTTTGTTAAAAAAGATTTATCAAAAGAGCTTTTACAATTTGTGGCCATTGCCACGGTTTGCGATTCCATGGTTTTGCAGGATGTTAACAGGAGTTTTGTATTTTTAGGTCTTAAGGAATTAAATAAGACTACAAACGTTGGGTTGTTATCTTTGTTTAATGAATGTGATCTTACGTTGGGGGATATTGATTCATATACTTTGGGCCATATCCTGGGGCCCAGATTAAACGCCATTGGCAGGCTGGAGCATGCCATTGATGCTTTAAGACTGTTATGCACCAAAGATCCTTTAAAAGCCAGGAAATTATCCGCCCTTTTGACCGAGGTTAATCTAAAAAGACAGGAGTTGACAACTTTGGCAATTGAGCAGGCCAGGGGAATGGTAAAGGAAGAAGACGGCGTCCATGTGCTTTCCTCAGGTGACTGGGTTCCGGGGATTATCGGCCTGATAGCGGCCAGGGTGGCTGAGGAATATAGGAAGCCTTCCATTGCTATTTCAGTGGGAGAGGTTCATTCAAAGGGAAGTGCCAGGTCAATTGACGGGGTAAATATTGTTGAAGCTATTAGGCAATGTTCTGACTTGTTAATAGATGTGGGAGGGCATAAGGGAGCGGCCGGATTTACCATTGAAACCCGGAAGATTGATGAATTTAAGGAGAGGCTGGCGGAGGTTTTGTCAAATAGTGAAGCTTTGGATGATGTGCTGGAAATTGAGGCGGAGGTTCCCAGTAAAAAGTTAACCAAGCAGATGGTCTCGAAGATTTTGGATTTTGAGCCGTTTGGCTTTGGCAATTCCCAACCGGTTTTGGCTACCCACAGGATGAAGGTTTCGGACGTTCGGACAGTCGGGACGGGAAAGCATTTAAAGTTTAAGGCAGACGGAATAGATGCCATAGCTTTTGGGATGGGGAATTTGGAGAAGGTTTTGAGAGTATCGGGAGTGGCGGATTTGGCTTACAACCTGGAGATAAATAAGTTTAACGGCTCGGAAATTTTACAGCTTAAGGTAAAGGATATTCACTTCTAAGAAGTTTGAGGGTTTTCTTTAGCGGGTTGGGTGCTTTGGAGGTTGTAGTAAACTGCTTGGGGTAGATCGTCAACTTTGGTGATGACCCAGTCTCCATATTGGTGATCGTGGGCGACTATAATCCCCGAGTTGAGCAAGGGTTGTTTGGCAGGTATTTCACCGACAACACTGCCGGTGATGCTTGGTTTGGAGCGGATATTTAACTGGTGGTCTCCGGCTTCACGGTTTTCAACTACGGGGATATCGGGGTGGGCTTTTTTAAATTCCTCATGGTTGGGGGATTTGTCAGCCCGGAATTCCATGAATAATTTCATAGCATCTTCGGAAGAGAGTTCGTAGTCATTTTTCCTTTCCGCATCAGCCACAGCTTGCCGGTGTTCGGTCAGGGTATTGTCAAATAGACCGTGATGCTGGGATTCTCTTTCTTCGGCAATTTGGGCAGGGGTCTTGCCAAATGATTCACCCTGGGGGGCCATTTGAATTATATGGGGAGAGTCTTCCGGGGATTCTGGAGGGATGTATTTATTAGGGGGGTTTGTCTCTGTAGAAAGAGTTGCGGGGGTTAAGTTTGATTGATTCTCGTGGTAGAGGGCAGGAGTATCAGAGTTGTAGGATTCTCCATGTTGTGGTGCCAGCATAAGATTAGGTACTTTACTTGGGTCAGAAGGGGGCTGTTGGAAATGTTCACTGGCTTTGACGGTGGCCGCGCCCAAACCAATTGCCCCAAGCGTCAAAGCACCGGCTAAGGCTGCGGCCTGGAGGTTATCCCTGGCTCCATTACCCCTGACCGCAGATTGTTTTTTAAAAACTCTGGCTCGTTGCTCTTCTCCCCAATCAGGCATACATTCATCTTACTATAAAATTAGGTGGGCAGGTCAACTTTTTAGTAAACTTTATGGCCCCCAATATCAATTATGATAGTGCCCCCGTTTTTAATAATTTCCCTATCCCTCTCAGCCAAACCCAGATCATGAATTGCCTTTAATTCTGCGTCGTCTCTTGTAATTTGAAGAATGTCGCCATTGCCTGCTTCTACTCTGATTCTTGCCAAGGTAATTTCCTTTTTGTCGATTAAGTGTCCGCTTGATCGGTGGTCTATTGAGCGCCAATTGGTTATTTCCCTAATCAAATCGGTGCCCGACAAGGGCTAGGGGCTGGATGCACCTTCCTTCATTTCATCTCCGGCCTCTTCATGCGGAGCAACTGTTTCCATTTCTACTGCCATTTAAAACACCTCCTTTCAAATTAAGATGTAAATTATATTGAGCCTAATTTTTGCAGTGACCCAATTCTTCGAGGAACCCTTCCGGCTTTTGCTGCCGCAATATGCTCATCCAGCCAGATTTTGTAAGCTGGTGTTCCTTCCTCAATAACCTGGACGCTTTCCGTCGGGGAGATTGTTTGCTCTCCCAGGCCCAGTTTTCCAACGTAAACCCGTTTTTCGCCGCGTACTTCATTACCTTCCAAAAGGTAATATGATCTTTCTGGGCTCTCTATTACTTTTCTGGTTCCAACACTTGAAGCATCTAAAACAACGGCTTCAGGAACCGGGCGTTGGGCATTTGTTCTTCTATCTATTTCTACTATTGGCATATTTTTACACCTCCTTTCTTTGAGCAATAAAAAACCTCCCGGGTGGGAGGCTATTTTGGTCTTTAGACTTTGGCTTTTAGTCTCTAGACTCCCTCCCTCCCTTCGAAGGTAAAGTAGCTAAAGTGAAAGCTAAAGAACTTAGACATGTCCATTATTATCAGCTATTTTATTTTTCCTGTCAACCCTAGTATTTGCGCTGTGGTTTAGTTGCCCCAACTACCCTGCCGGTTAAAACTTCTTCCAAGCATGTTTCCTCCATTCCGTTGAAGCTCCGGTACCTAATTAAATGGCCCTGAAAACCATCCGGAACTTCGAATTCCGGTTCCTTTCCCGGTTGGGCGATTCTGTGCGTCCATCTGGGACCTTTTTCCTTGTGTTGATGGCTATTTGGTTTCTCATTTATTTGTACTTCTATCATAATTTACACCTCCTTTCTTTTTATTTTCCGTTTAACCGACAAACGGTTTTTTACTCAAAGGTCCGCAAACCTTTTTGCTGCCTTCGTAATCCCAAAACCTCGGTTTGGCTCCACTCTGAACCAGGTGGTGATTTACCGAGAATCTCTTCGCTAGGGTTCCTGGTTCGGCTACACCGTTAGCATGGACGCTACGTAAAACCGTAGGATCATAAACCATCCTTTCGCTTGGACGCAGTCCTTCGTCTGTTGAATCTATTTTTGTTTCTACCATTTTTGCACCTCCTTTCTTATAAACATAAAAAAACCTCCCGTCCCTGGGAGGCCTTTTCTTGTTTAGGATTTTAAATAATTATTACCTAAACAGGCCTCCTTGTGGTTTGCTCATGGAAATGAGGTCAAACCTCTTGTAGGATGCCACAATGAGCTTCCCACAAAGGAGAGAGGTAATAATTAAGTTAAAATTTAAAACTGCTTTATTCACAACTTTAAATATTAGTACTAGTTTCTGT
>CAYTPB010000020.1:0-7437 GCA_964439785.1 uncultured Gammaproteobacteria bacterium | reverse complement strand
TACTGAGAATTTCCAAACCCTTCCATTAGTTGCAAACCTGAGTTAAGGGAGTATACATAATTTCCCTGAATTCCTCCGATGCGCAAAACCTTACTTTGTGGTCAAGCCAGGCAGCTTCCTGGTACTTTTCCGGTAGCCCGTCCATAACCTGTTCAAGGTATAAAACTAAGTGTTCAGGCTGAAGCGGCATCAGCCTTCTCCTAATTAAGGATCTAATTACATCAGGAGTAAATTTCTCATCCATCACATACCTAAATCTTGAAGCTTGGGTAGCTTTCCGCAGCCTGTCCAGCTCTTCCAAATATTCTTGGTGCTTTTGTACCAGCTTATCTCCAATTCTTTGCCACTTTGATTCGTGTACTGTTGTTTCCGGTTTTTGGAGCTCCGGTGACAGCGAATGGCCGTTTTTAGAAACAAAAAGGGAAGTGCCGGTATCGGGAAAAACGCCAGGGGTGACTGCCTGGTCAGGCAAAGCTGCCTCCGTAGTCGCCCGGACCTGGAATTTAGCCCAGATTGAATTGGCCCCTAAATTTATTACCCTCTCCGCGTTATCCCTTTCAGCGCTCATGGGCAGATTATAATAAATAGCTGCTTAATATACAACCTATAGTTAAAACAAAGCTATTGAATTAGCCTGCGCTTCCATGTACAATTGCGCTTGTGAATAATTATTTTTTGACCGTGCTGGTTAAAAATGACGTCTCTGATGCGGACCGCAAGGGTCTTGTAACCGATATCGAAAAAAAGTTTGGCAAGTTAAATAAGGAAGACCTTTGGGGAATCAGGGATCTGGCTTATCCGATTTCTCACCAGGATAAGGCTTTTTATGCCCATTTTGAGTTCGAGTCCGAGCCCGACAAAATCTCGGATCTTGACAAAAGCCTCAGATTAAATGAGGATATAATCCGTTACCTGCTTATAAGGAGCAACCCTCCCAAAAAAGCTAAAAAGGCAGCTAAGAAAGAGATTAAAGAGGAGGAAAAAAAGGAAGATTAATTTGAGCTGTTCCAAGCTTAGGCCGGATGATTCGGCAACGGGAGCTAAAGAACAGGCAGAAGGTTGGGTAGAATCATCCGTTACAAACAATGGCCACACGCAGTTGGAATAGAGTTGAATTGATCGGTAATTTAACAAGAGACCCCGAACTCCGGTATACCCCCTCAGGCGCGGCCGTCTCCACTTTTTCTATCGCCACCAACCGGACTTATGTAGTTGACGGTGAGAAAAAAGAGGATGTGGATTTCCATAGGGTGGTGGCTTGGAATAAGCTGGCCGAGCTTTGCTCCCAGCTTTTAAAAAAGGGCACCCGGGTCTTTGTCTCGGGCAGGCTGCAAAACAGAAGCTGGGAAGGCCAGGACGGCCAACAGCGCCAAACCACCGAAATCGTCATTGAAGACATGATTATTTTAAACCCTAAGTCAGGCGCCCCGGCTGCTGATGATTTCAATGGAGACGTCACCCCCCAAAAGAGTACACCCAAACCCGAGCCGAAAGAGAAAGAGGAAGCAGCCAAGGAGGAAACCCCGGCAGAGGAAGTTAAAGAAGAAGCCGCCCCCAAACAAACCGAGGAAGTCTCGGATGACGACATCCCTTTCTAGGCTTGATTAAGCCAGAAGGATTTTATATAATTCCCAGGATATGGCAGTATTAAGACAAACCAAGACTATCTCTGCGCCCAGGATTAAAAGAGCCTGCAGTTTCTGTGAAAGCCAGACCGAGCCAGCCTATACCGATTCGGCTACCTTAAGAAGGTATTTGTCCGACCGTTCTAAAATCGTCCCCCGCGGCAGGACCGGCGCCTGCTCCAAACACCAGAGAAGGATCACCACCGAGATTAAGCACGCCAGGCACCTGGCCCTTTTACCATTCTTAACCAGGGTTTAAAATACAAGAATGACAAGTAACGATCTAAAGCAATTTGGACAACTGTTAGACGAAAGGTTTAACGCTTTCGGAAAAGATATACGCCGGTTTATTGATGAAAAAATTGGTGATTCAGAAAATAGAACAATTTCTACCCTTAGAAAAGAGTTTGGTGATATAGTCCACGATATTATTTTACCTCAGCTGGATGAAAAAGCTGACAAAACTGATATTTTAAGGCTGGAATCTAATGTGGATAGAATTGAGAGAAAATTGGACAACTACTCAGCCCAAGTCTACAAAAATACCGATGACATAAACACCCTCAAACAACTTCCCACCATCTCCCACGATCTAGCCTCAACCAAATCCTAAAGCGTTAATCGTCCGAATCCACAATCCCCAGCACCTTCTTTAATTTTCCTGCTATACTTTTTATATGCCCAAACTGACCGGAGTTTTTGAAAACTTTCGTGCTTTAAGCCATGAAAATATTGAAGATATTAAACGCTGGCTGAACTTTCCCACCGAAGCCCACCAGATTGATAATTTCTTGTCAAACAGATTGCTTTATCCCCAAACCATCCCCATGACCGAGCAGGAGATGGAGATTGACCTGGCTATTTTAAGGGAAGCATTAAGGGTTAACCTGCAGGGGGATAAAAGCTTAGTCAGCCTTTTTTATAACAGCGCCAAAAATACCCTGACCATCAATGAGGACTTTTTGCTCAGGTTCAAGCCCACCCAGAAGCTGGTTTGGGCCCTGGCCGATGTTTTAAGCCTTAAGGAAACCACCAATATTTTTACCAGGGATTGGGCGGGAACCCATGGGGTAGGTTCCCTTATCACCCTTTATAACCCCAACTCCCGGGAGCTGATGATGGAGGTGGACAGCCAAAAGTTGAACTTAAATACTCCTTCCCGCGCTGTCATACCCTTTATCCAAAGACACACCCAGGTAAAAATCGGAGAAAAAATTGTCCCGGCTATGGGAGGGGAACTGGGAATTTTAATTGACCTGAAACCAAATGCCCAGTAATACAGTAACAGCCAACCTGCGCCCTAGAATTGTGCCTAATATCGTTACCCATGTCTCCCGCCATTTAAACGGGCAGGGAAATTTAACGGCCAAAGCCGGCCAGGAGGTTGCTCCTGATACCATTTTAGGCCAGGCCCTGGTTTCAGCCGGTTTTTTTACCATCAACTTAGCCAAAGCCCTGGGAGTATCCAATGAGGGTGCCGACCAATACCTGCAAAGGAAAATCGGCGCCAATATCTACAAAGGCGAACTTTTAGCTATGAAAAAGACCATTTTTGGAGAAAGGCTGCTGACTGCCCCAACCGACGGGATTATTGAGGACTATTCCCAGGACAAGGGAGTTTTAAGGATTAAGTACTTTCCCGAAAACGAGCACCTGACGGCCGGGATTTACGGAATTATTGACCAGGTCAGCGCCGAAAAAAATGAGGTATTAATCAGGACTTTGGCCACGGAAATTTATGGGGTGGCCGGGATCGGGATCGAACACCAAGGATTTCTTAGGATAACAGGCGCGCCGGGCAGTCTGTTTAACGCTTCCTCGGTCAAGCAGTCAAGCTACCAGCAGATTTTAGTCGTCGGCGCCTTAATTTACGGCCAGGCTTTTGAGCAGTTAATCAGGCTGGGGACGGCCGGTGTTGTCACCGGCGGGATCAATGCCAGCGATTTTAAGTCCATGTCCGGAAGTTATGACCCCAATGAACAGCAATATTCCAGGCCGATGATCAGCATCCTGGTTACCGAGGGTTTTGGTTCAATGCCGATCGGAGACGATATATTTGACCTGTTAAAAATGCATGACGGCCGTTTCGCCTTCATCTCCGGCGCCAGAAAAAGGATTCTGTTGCCATCACCGGACAGCGATAGTATAATGTCTGTCAGGAAAGTTGTTTTGCCGGTAAACCAGTGGTTGGATTTAACCCAGGAGTTGAATTTCACGGGTCTGGGGGTAGGGATGAAGGTGAGGATAATCTGGCCACCTTTTGCGGGCTGGCAGGGCAATGTCATCTCAATCGATTCGTCATTAACCACCTTACCCTCGGGAATCTCTACCTTTTTAGTGGCAGTTGAGACTAAAAACCACAAGGTAAGGGTGCCCTTTACGAATTTAGAGATAATAGGATAAATGAATTACATTAAAAAATTTAACGTAGTCACTATTTTAGTGGTGCTTATTGCCTTCATGGGGGGCTGGCAGTTGGGGCACCGGGACGTCAGCTTGCAATGGCAGAATTACCAGCCTCATTTTAATATCGTCAACAACACTCCGCCCTCAAACGTCAACATTGATTTTAGCCTGTTCTGGCAAACCTGGAACCTTTTAAACCAGGAATACGTTGATAAAAAGGCCCTCGATCCCCAGAAGATGTATTACGGCGCCATCCAGGGGATGGTAGCCTCGTTGGGTGATCCCTATACCGTCTTTTTGCCGCCCAGTTCCCAAAAGGCGGTCCAGGAGCAGTTAGGCGGCAGTTTTGACGGCGTCGGGATGGAGCTGGGTTACGACAAAAATAACCACCTGGCAGTAATTGCACCGCTCCCCGGAACTCCGGCCGATAAAGCCGGCGTCAAACCGGGAGACCTGATTTTAAAGATTAACAACCAGGATGCCTCCAATATCACCTTACCGGATGCGGTCAATATGATCAGGGGCCCAAAGGGCACCTCGATAACCTTGCAGATTTACCATAACGGCGATAAGGCTCCCAAAGATGTCAGTATTATCCGTGACACGATAGTTGTTAAAAGCGTCAATTATGCCCAAAAAACCACCCCCCAGGGCAAAAAAGTGGCTTATCTCCAGATCACCGACTTTGGCCAGAACACGAATAAGGAGTGGGACGATGCCGTCTCCAAAGCCTTGGCTGATGGGGATCAGGCAGTGGTTTTGGACCTAAGGAACAACCCCGGGGGGTACCTGGATGACGCGGTTTATATCGGCTCCGAATTTATTTCCTCGGGCAACATAGTTCAGCAGCAAAACGGCCAGGGCCAAATCCAGGGCTACCCGGTCGACCGCCAGGGTAAACTATTAAACCTCCCGATGGTAGTCTTAATTAACGGCGGGTCGGCCTCGGCCGCCGAAATTGTCTCCGGCGCTATCCAGGATAACAAGAGGGGGCTTTTGATCGGTGACCAATCCTTTGGCAAGGGGACTATCCAGGAGGCCCAGGACCTGCCCGGCGGCACCGGCATCCATATTACTACCGCCAAATGGCTGACCCCCAACGGCCGCTGGATCCATCATATCGGGTTAACTCCTGATATTAAAGTCGCATCCGGGGATGACCCCACCAAAGATCTCCAGCTCGACGCCGCCCTCGCCCAGCTGGATAAATAAACTCTTTCATCCTGTATTCATCTATTATGTGTTAAAATATTGATCGTAATGGGCGATAGAGCAAGGATTATCCTGATAGCCGTAGTCGCGGGAGCCATAGTCGGGTTGGTAGTTTTCAGGCTGTCGGCTTTAGGGAAACTGCCTGTCACAGGAGGCGGACAAAGCCTCATCCAAAACCACCAGACCAGGACCGTTGTCCAGGAAGAAAATGCCGTTATAACGGCCGTTAAAAATGCCTCCCCGTCGGTGGTGGCAATTGGGGAAACCCAGCAGATCCAAAGCCCCAATTTCGGCTTTAACCCTTTTAATCCGTTTAATCCCTTCCAGCAGCCCCAGCCTCAAACTCCTCCCCAAACCCAAAATAATACCATTGGCACCGGCTTTGTAGTTTCATCCAGCGGCTTGATTGTCACCAACAAACATGTGGTCTCCGATATCGGCGCCACCTACACCGTTGTCACCAAAGACGGCAAAAAGCTAAATATCAAGAAAATCTACCGCGACCCGACCTATGACTTGGCGCTAATCCAAACAGACGCCACTAATCTAAAACCGCTCGATTTGGGGGATTCCACAAGCCTCCAGGTTGGCCAAACCGTTATCGCCATCGGTAACGCCCTGGGCCAGTTTGATAATACCGTTACCACCGGCGTGGTTTCGGGTTTAGGCCGTGAAGTCAATGCTGGCGATCCGTTTTCCGGGTCAAGCGAGAGTTTAACTAACCTAATCCAGACTGACGCCGCCATCAATCCCGGAAATTCCGGCGGGCCGCTTTTAAATTCGGCCGGCCAGGTAATCGGAGTTAATGTCGCCACCACCCAGGGCGCCCAAAATATCGGCTTTGCCATCCCGATTAACACTGTCAAGGATATGATCGACCAGTTCAATAAAACCGGCACCATCTCCCGGCCGTTTTTGGGGATAAGCTACCACCAGATCACCCGAGACATCGCGCTTTTAAACAACGTTCCCCAGGGAGCCTACATTCAGCAGGTTTTGTCCGGCACCCCGGCCGAGAAGGCGGGAATCCAGGCAGGCGACATTATCACTAAAATTGACGGCCAGAGTGTTACCTCCCAAAATACCATCTCCGATGAAGTTGCCAAGAAAAAGGTCGGTGACACTGTCACATTGGAAGTCTGGTCAAACGGCAACCTAAGGACCGTTACCGCTACCCTGGTCGAGAGTCCCAACCAGTAAAGTATTTTCCTCTAAAAATTCTTTTACCTCAGGCAAGGTTTCCCCGGGTGGAGCGGAGAAAAATTTTATTTCATGGGCCTGCTCACCGCCCTTCATCTCCGACAACGGCTCAACTAAGAAAACCGCCGCTATGGAATAACCTAATCCGCTCTTTGGGTACTCCTGCATCCCCACCTGCCTGATAATTTTTACCTTGGTATTTAGCTCTTCCTCAGCCACTCTTTGGATAGCTTCTTCTAAAGTTTCCCTCATCAAAACCGTCCCACCCGGAAAATGCCACCAGCCTAAATCCGGAGGAATATCCCTCCTGGTCAGAAGCACCTTATTGTCATCTTTAATCACCAAATCAACGCAAAGCCTGGGGACTTTGGAGTAAATTGCCTTGAATTCCTTTAAGGGTAATTTTTGGGCCATTAAAATTCAATTATAAGTATTCTTTGTTTGTGCGCAAGGTCTAAGTGGACCGTAACTTTGCATTTTGGGAAATATTTTTGGGCTTCTAAAATGGCTGTCTCAGCTTGGGTATAATCTATCTCAGCTATTAAATAATTTGGGTATATATTCTTTTTAACCATTTGTAAAAATAACTTCCTATAAAATTCAAAGCCGTCCTCACCGCCATCCAGAGCCAAAAGGGGCTCAAAATCCTTCACCGAAGAATCAAGGTAGGGAATCCTTTCTCTAGGGATGTATGGGAGGTTGGCTACCATTACCTCGGATCTTTTTTTGACTCCCTCAATCAAATTACACTTAGTAAACTCAATTTTATCTTCAACTCCATGAAATTTAGCATTTTGTCTGGCCACTTTAAGGGCTCTAGCTGATGTTTCTGTAGCTGTAACCTTAACTTTAGGTAAATTCTTAGCAATTGAGATGGCAATATTACCCGATCCCGTTCCAACTTCCAAAACCGTATTGGGTTTAATCCTTAAAATCTGATCCACCAAAAGCTCGGTCTCTGGCCTGGGGATTAACACATCGGGTGTAACCTTAA
>CAYTPB010000019.1:0-7538 GCA_964439785.1 uncultured Gammaproteobacteria bacterium | reverse complement strand
GGAATTTTCCCCTTGGGTCTGCCTGTATGATTCCTTTTGGGTAGCTTTCTTTAAGGCTTCAACTCTTTTCCTTTCTGACTCGGGGTTTTGGTGGATGCTTCTGAGGAATTCAATTCTTCTTCTTGCCGGTTCGTCCAGTATTTTTTCAACAGCCATAGTTTTAAAGGGCGCAGAATTCGTTTGAGGGTATGAGCCATTTACGCCCGTCAGCTTCAATTAGCTCATCCGCCTCTTTGGGTCCCCAGGAGCCCGGTTCATAAATTATCGGCTTGGTTTTTTTAACAGACAGTGGATCGGTGAAGGCCCATTGGGCTTCAACCTCTTCGGCATCGTTAAAAAACGTCTGGTCGCCGCGGATAGTGTCGGCGATTAAGTGCTCATAAGCATCGGGGATTTCATTTAAAGGGTACCTGTAACAATACTGCATATAGGTTGAGTCAAGCTCCTTGGTGTGGCCGGGTTTTTTAACCAGGATTTTAAGGACGATTCCTTCGTTTGGCTGGATCCTGTAGATCAATACATTCGGTTCCATGCTGGATTTTTCCCCTTTAAACAGCCGGTTGACCGGGACTTTAAAGACAATTGAGATTTCGGTGATGGTCCGCTCCAGTTTTTTGCCGGCCCGGACATAAATGGGTATACCTTTGAACCGTTCATTGATTATTTCGGTTTTATAGGCGTAGAAAGTGTCGGTGCCGGAGTCAGGATCGACGTTTTTTTCCTGCTGGTAGCCTTTATATTGGCCAAAGACAACTCTTTCTGGTATCGGGTTTAAGTTTTGCAAGATTTTAATCCGTTGGCGGGTGACTTCCTCATTAGTAAACTCCAGCGGCTCATCCATAGTGGCAAAGGCCAGCATCTGAAGCTGGTGATTTTGGCCGACGTCTTTTAAAGTACCCACTTTGTCAAAATAGCCGCCCCGTTCGCCGATGCCAAAATCTTCGGAGGCGGTGATCTGGATGTGGTCAATATGGTCTTTGTTCATTAAGCTCTCAAAAATGCCGTTGCCAAAGCGGAAGGTGAGGATATTTTGCAGGGTTTCCTTACCCAGATAATGGTCCAATCTAAAGATCTGGTCCTCACTAAAGTATTCCAGAAGGAGTTTGTTCAAGGTTTTAGCTGATTTCAGGTCATTTCCGATGGGTTTTTCTATCATCAGCCTGACCCAGCCTTTGTCCTGTTTGTTTAATCCCTGTTTCTGTAAATTTTCAAAGATATCCCGGTAAAGTTCGGGGTAAGTGGCCAGATAATAGATCCTGTTGTCACAGTTATCGCCCAGTTTGGCCCTTTGGTTTAAGAATTCTTTTAGTCTTTTGTAAAAATCAGGGTCATCCAAGTGGCCGTCAATATAATGGACCTTGTCCAGCAGGCTTTGGGCAATGTCTTCCTTAATTTCATGGAGGTGGTGGCGGTTTTCCAGGTGGAGGGTCTTGTGGAAATAATCCTTAAATTCCTGGGGAGTCATTGGTTTCCGGGCAATACCAATAATTGACATATCTTTGGGTAAAATTCCCCGCTCGGCCATGTCATACAGCGCCGGGATCAGTTTAATCTGAGCCAGATTACCGGTAATGCCGAAGATGATCAGAGTAAAAGAGTCCACCTGGATAATTTACAATACTTCAAAACAAACCGCCAGTATGCAATACTAGAAAAAGTGAGAATCGGTTCAATCAGACAATTGGAAGATCTTAAGTCCGTCCTGAAAAATCCGGGGGTTTCGGGTCCGGACCCGGCCTACTGGGTGTTTTACGAATTAGCGGGTGATGAAAAGTGGGCTAATTTAACCGTTATCACTCCGGGGAGTTATGGTGGAGAGTTTCCCAAAACCTACGGCCATTACCATGCGGTGGATACTCCTCCTGAAATTTATCATTTGGTTGAAGGCGAAGGGGTTTTGCTGATGCAGGAAAAGAAAATGGACGGGGAAAATTGGGTAGAGGATGAGGTGGAAAAAGTTTATTTAATCAAAGCCAAACCGGGAGATGAGGTTGTTATTACCCCCGAGTGGGGACATTCATGGTCAAATACCGGGATTTACCCGCTTTTGTCTTTTGACAACTGGAGATCTGGGCATACACCGGCAGATTATGAGGTAATAGAAAGGCTCCAGGGAATGGCTTATTATTTAATAAGTGAAAATGGAGAGGTAAAGGCCGTGCCAAATCCAAGCTATAAAAATCTGCCTGAACCCGAATGGGTCACGGCTGATGGATTCAGAGAAAGAATCAGTTAATGCACAGGTTCCTGCCTTTTTTGGTCTTAATCGGTTTAGTGGTTTTCCTGGTTACACTTAATCCGGCGCCCCAAGCTACTCCAGAGCAGTCTAATCCCCAGATAACAGTGACTGATGGCGGTTATATCGACCCGGAAGTGTTGTCTGAGGCGACCGGGGTTTTTGACAGCGCCGCTACTTTAGCTTACTACAACAATAAACAGGTAGCTTATCCCGGATCGGAGCTGGCTAAGGCCAGTGATGAAAAAAATTCTCAGGTGCTGGGGGCATATGACAGCGCCGGCAAGGAGAAATGGATTGAGGTTAACCTGGAAAAACAGCAGCTGTCTGCCTGGAACGGTAACGAGATTTACCTGCAGTTTCCGATCTCTTCAGGGTTGTTCGATCCAACACCGGCCGGGACGTATGCAATTTACTGGAAGATCAGGTATATCAGAATGAAGGGTGGTGATAAAGCCAAGGGAGATTTTTATGATCTGCCAAACGTGCCCGACACTATGTTTTTTTATGAGGGTTATGGGATTCATGGCGCTTACTGGCACCATAACTTTGGTCACCCGATGAGCCATGGTTGTGTCAATGAGCCTCTGGATATGGCCCACCTTTTGTTTGAATGGGCCGGGCCAAGGATTAACCCCAACCAATTTAGTGTTATGGCTACTCCTGATAACCCCGGCTCCAAGGTGTGGGTTCACTAGAGTTTTAGGTTGAAACTATTCCGGCTGTAATAAGAAATGAGATCGCTAAAACTATTAAGGCCAGGATAGTTGTTTTGATCATTTTTTATCCACCCCCATTCTTTTGGTTAACGGCTATTATGGCCTATATAATATGATTTTAGGATAAAAAAAGGGTGAAATAATAGTAAGATTATTATGAGAATTTCTTTTGCGCAATGCTGAGGCCAGAGATTATACCCAAAGACGCGCCCAAAAACATCCCGCCGATTACATCAGACAGCCAGTGTTCGCCCAAATAAACACGGGAAACGTAGACCGCTAAAAGGAAAAGGGCCATTAGGAAAAAGCCCAGGAAGCGGGTTTTACCTTTCCATTTAAAATAAAACAAAAAGGCCAGAAAAACCGCTAAAAAGGTCAGCCTGGTGGTATGGCCTGAGGGGTAGGAATAACTGGTCTGGATATAGCTTGATGGCAGATGGAAGTTGAAGGCGCCCCGGTATAAAAAAAGCGGAGGGGAGGGATGGTAAACAAACAACTTGCCATAAATCTCGATCGCCTGGGATAGGGGCAAAAGCAAAAGGGAAAACACCTGTAAAAAGGCTTTTCTTATGAGCGAAATTGTAAAAATAACCAGCCAGATTAGGCCGGTTACCTCGGCTGAGCCTAAAAGCGAAATCAGGGTAAAGGGGTAATCAAATTTCCGGCTGATATGGTTTTGCAGTCTGACAGTCGTGTCAAAATCAATCTGGCTGAAAACAGTTTTATGGACCAGATAGGAAAAGTAAATGAAAATTAAAAACAATAAGACAGCCAGGCAAAACAGAATTTTTCTTTTAGACACTTCTAAATTTTAACATAAACTTAGGCCCAAAATTCTTACACAATTTTAACCTTTTTAGGGGATAGTTGGGATATAATTCTTACCTGTTGCAAAGTTTAATGGAAACCACGATTGAGAAAATTTACCGCTCCAGCTTAAAGTTTCTGGAGCCTCTGAAGATTGATGAGACCTATGCCATTATTACGGAGGAAGCACTCCGTCTGGTGGGGGCCCACTATGGATCGATTTATCTGGGTGTAGACGGCCAGCTGAGCAGGGTCTATATATCCAGCCGGGAATTAAGTAAATTGACTATAAGAAAAAGGGCTAATACTTACCGCTGTTTTACCGAAAGGAGGGCCATTTTGGCAGATATCTCGGATACCGGCAGTGCCCATCCGGCCATGAGGGAAATGGGGATAGAATCAACTATTTTTATCCCGCTTTTTTACAGGGATGTTTCCTTTGGGGTATTAACTGTCCATACTAAAAAGAAGGAACATTTCACCAAGGATGATTTAGATATCTTAAAGCTTTTTGGGGCGATGGCTACCCTGGCTATTAGGAAAACCCAGCTGTATGATGAAACCAAACAGGCTTTGGATACCAGGGACTTATTTATTTCTTTGGCCTCGCATGAGTTAAGGACACCTTTAACTACCATTAGCGGATATATTCAACTGCTCCACAGCCGTTTGGCAGGCAAGGCTACCCCCGAATCCCGCTGGATAGAGGATTTGTCCTATGAGTCGCTCAGGCTGACAAAACTGGTCCAGGAGCTTTTAGCTATCAATCAGATTAAGTCAGGTCAACTGCAATACATCTTTAAGGAGTATAGAGTGAGCGACATAGTGAAAAGGGCAGTTAAAGATTTAAAAATCGCCTATCCGGAATATAAAATTATTTTAAATGATGAGACCCATCGCGGCAGTGACATTATTGTGTGCGACTTTGATAAACTGCTCCAGGTTTTAATAAATATTGTCAATAACGCAGTTAAATTTTCTCCGGCCAAAAAGGAAATAGAAGTCGGTGTAAAAAGTAAGTCTCCCTGTATAATCGTCAGTGTTAAAGATCATGGCAAGGGGATATCGAAACAGGACCTGCCTAAAATATTTGAGGGTTTCTATAAGGGCAAAAACCATTACAAGGGAGGTATGGGTGTGGGGCTTTACCTGGCTAAGGACATAATAGACCGCCATCACGGCTTAATCAAAGTTAAATCCAGACTAAACCAGGGGACAACGGTTGAGATATCCCTGCCAAGGGCGGAAATATGAGCGGAGAGTTTACAGGGGCCAATAAAGATATCGGGTTAGGTTATCAGATTGAACAGCGGTTTGAACAGATAGATATCATGGAGATTGGCCGGTACCTAATCCAGGAACACAGGATGGACCCGATCCATGCCGCTGACGGTGTGGAGGTCCTTTTAAACACTAAGGATACCAGGGCCAGGGGCAAAAATAAGGGTTTGGATAAATTTTTTAGGGATGTATTAGTTCCTTCGGTGATTAAAAACCCCCTAACAATAGTGGCGGCAACAGGTAGAAGCGGATTGGGCAAAGGCAGGTTTTTGATGGGGGTAGGAAGAAACATAGACGCCAATATGTATTTGAGCCAGGAATTGGGGGATAAGCGGCCGAGAATTGTTTCCAGTCCGTATGTTACCGCCTGGAGGACAGCCCAGGTTCATCCGGAACTTGGGATAATGAAGGCAAATGTGGTAGTGGGGACAATTGACCGGCAAAGTTCAATTAATATCTCCCGATTTGAATTGAAGAGTCTGGTGAAACATGTTATAGAACCCCAACAGCAGGAGACTGATGAGCATATTCTGCTTTTGGTTGAAGCTTCAACCCCAACCGCCTTGCCTAAGAATAAGGAGGTACCTGTGGGCATAACAGATGAGAGCCCAAACGACCGGGGTGTCAGTGTAATTTTTAACCTGGCCCGGGATCCCAGGACCAGGGATAATACCTATATATTTGCAATGGACCGGGAGGAAGACGTTCAGGAAAAAAATATGAGGGACAGAAATAGCTTGCCGGCTTCCTATGCCAAACCGGGCCGCGCTTATAGTGAGCATGAGCAAGCTTGGGTGCTTAACAGCCAGGGGGAGCTGGTGGATGAATCTTTGCTGTCTCCCGGGGAAAAGAGAGAATATGAAGACAGGAAGGGGTTGTCCCGGGCGCCGGGGTACTCAATTCCCAGGATTAACACCGAGATGGATAAATTTGAGGAGAAGGTTTTGGGCCGGAGGCCCGATAATGACAGGCCATTTTATAGATTAATGCAGGAGAAGCTGGAGTTGCCGGACAGCCGGTTTTATATCGTACGCAATTCTTACTTTGACCAGATAACCACTGCAGACGACAGATATTTTACCAGCTGGAATCTGTTCTATAATCTTTACCCGGATATCTTCGGGCATTTGAAGTAAAGGTTAATCCTTAATAAGGTAACCAAAACCGCGGACGCTGTGGAGCAGTTTTTTGTCATAGCCATTATCAACTTTTTTCCTTAAGTAGCCCATGTAGACATCGACCACCCTGGTTTCAATATCCTGGGAATAAAGCCAGACCCGGTTTAAGATCATATCCCGGGTTAAGATCCGGCCCTTATTGCTCATTAAATATTGGAGAAGCTTGAATTCCTGGGGAGTCAGCTGGATTTGTTTGCCGCCCCGCTTAACCTCCAAACTGGTATTATCCAGTTCCAGATCAGCCACCTTGAGTTTGACATCACCGTTATCGGTTTGGCGGAGTCTGGCCTTAATTCTGGCCAGCAGTTCATCAGCTACAAAGGGTTTGGTAATGTAATCATCGGCGCCCAAATTTAGGCCGCCGACAATATCCGAGATAGAATCCTTGGCAGTTAAAATAATTACCGGTAAGTTGGGATATTGTTTTCTGACCTCCAGGCAGACCGCTTCTCCGCTCATATTGGGTAGCCCCAAATCGAGTAAAATTAAATCCGGTTCGGCTTTCTGGAGCATATTCATAGCGACGATTCCGTCCGAGGCGAGTTGGACATGGTAACCGTTATCCAGTAAAAGCTCCTTTAAATATTTTTGGACTCCGGTGTCGTCTTCGACCAGAAGAATAGTTTTTATCACGCTCGGATTATAGCAACCTCTTACGGATAATTCAATGTAAGAAAAGTAGTTCTTGCTGATTTCTTACAAAAAAAGAGGGTGTTTTATAAACTAGTACATTTAATATAACTGGCAAGCTAACAGTTTAAGCCCGATCAAAAAAGAGGGGGTGATCTAAATGAAAACAAAAAAACGGGAGACGCCGAGGGGTTGGTTTAGCGATTACCCGGATTGGCTCTCATATGATGAAGATGATTTTGTAACGATCAGTCCGGTTTATTCGGAGATTAATGTCAAAAAAGCTAAGATTGCCAAGCGCCGCTCTAAAAACTCCAAAAGCAAAAAATAACCCCTACCTTGTTAGGAACAAAAGGGTTGTCTGAAATGTAAAACCGGTAAGGCAGGCGGGCGTTTTTGGTGATACCGATCCGGCCGGCTGTTTTTCGGCCGTTAAAATTAGTTACCAAAAAACAGCCCAATAAATTCCGGGCTACTTTAAGGGTTGGCTGTTTGTAGAAATCCTGTTTCAAAACCATTCTTTCGCAAATCTTACCTAAAACTTTTAAAAAATTTATTTTGTAACCGTATTATAACTGCATCAGGTTGGGGGTAGGTAATAAAACTACCAAGAAGATTAAGAGGAGATCTAAGATTTTAAAAATATTTGTGTCTCATCCTTCTCGGACCTACCCTACAACTGATCTA
>CAYTPB010000018.1:7155-8402 GCA_964439785.1 uncultured Gammaproteobacteria bacterium | reverse complement strand
GTAGACCGCATAGAGCCTTAAACTTGATTCTAAAATTCTGATGTCAACGGCTTTGTAAGGCTCATTGGGGTACTTATAATGGCAATAGATGCCGCCTATTTCAACTTGTTTTTTGGCTTCATTCAGCCTTTTTAAGAGCCACTCCTTTTCATCTTTAGAGTGTTTCACGGATTTTGCCATTTATTTATGCAATGTACGATAAGATATGAGAAAATTGCAACAAGGGAGCTTGATATATCAAGCCTATAATGTTAAAATCCGCACATGGCTAACTTTGATGCCCAGATTAACGATATAAAGTCCCAACTTCAGGCAGCCTCGAATATTTTAATTGTTTTGCCTTCGGAATTTAGCACGGACGAGCTGGCGGCAGGACTCGCCCTCTTTTTATCTCTGGATGAGATGAAAAAAGAGTGCTCGATTGTGACCGAGGGCACGCTTCATGTGTCCGATTCCAATCTATACGGTATCGGCCAGGTTTCCAAAACTTTGCCCCAGAGCGGCGGAGGCAATTTTGTTTTAACTTTTGAGGGGGTGGTAGCTTCGGACGGGACAGTTCCGGCATTGGAAAAGCTGGATTATTTCCCCGAGGGCAATAATTTAAGTTTGGTCTTCCATGTTATCCCGGGGCAAAGGTTTGAGCCGGCCAAAATTACACCCAAATACCAGGGAGGCGCGTTTAACCTGATTTTTGTGATTGGAGCTTCAAACTTAAACGCTTTAGGCGGGGTTTATAACAATAACACCCAGGTCTTTACCGGGATTCCTTTAATAAATATTGATAATGACAGCGCCAATTCACAATATGGGACAGTTAATCTGGTTGATCCTGAGAGCGGGACACTTTCAGAGATGATTTCCAATTTGATCCGCTACTTAAGTATTCCGATGGATGGGGATATTGCCTCAAATATTTTAAGCGGAATTTACAGCGCCACCTCAAATTTGACTGTAAATGTGAAGCCGGGGACTTTTATGGCGGTCGGCCAGGCGATGCAATCAGGGGGTAAATTAATTACAGAGGGCGGTTTGCCTCAGGTGGAACCCCGGGCACCGCAACCACAAACTCCCCAGCCCCAGGTACCTTCCCCGAGTGTAGTCCAGCCGGAGACGCCAAGCATTCCCTTAAACCAGATTTTTGGTTTCCCGGTCCAGGGGGAACAGCCATTGGCAGCCGCTGCCCAGCCGCAAGAGAGCGCCCGGCCGGAGCCGGTTAATATACCTTCGGCAGAAGAAAGGCCAACCGG
>CAYTPB010000018.1:0-7055 GCA_964439785.1 uncultured Gammaproteobacteria bacterium | reverse complement strand
AGAGCGCCCGGCCGGAGCCGGTTAATATACCTTCGGCAGAAGAAAGGCCAACCGGCGAACAGGCTTTCAGTTCTTCACCCGAGGTTCAAAACCCCGACCCGGATTGGTTAACCCCTAAGGTCTACAAAGGTGGTAACATAGAATAAGTATGGAAAGTTTGAGTCCAGACTCTAAGTTTAGGCCACCATCACTTCCTGAATCTCTGGATAGATCGGGGAAAATACTAATTAAGGAAACTTCAGGAATGAAGACACAGTCATTTCGCCATCTAGTAGAATCTGTTAAGGGATCTTGGCATAAATCTCAGGCACCTATACAGGAAGTGTCTTTTGATGAGTTACCCCAGGATGAAAAAAAGTTTTTGCGGGCCAATCATAACTGGTTGTCTGAATGGGGTTTGTAAAGCACTTGATTATTTGATTTGTTTCTGTTAAACTACGCCAAAGATTAGGAATAACTTCTTGACACCGAGGTTTTTCCATTCAATAAGGAGGATGTCATGGCGGTTGATCCGGCAACAAAGCAGAAGATAATTGAAGAGTTTGCAACACATAAAGGCGATACAGGTTCTCCTGAAGTCCAAGCGGCCCTTTTAACGGACCAGATAAAAAATCTGACAGCCCATTTAAAAGAGCATCCGCATGATGTTCATTCCAGACGCGGACTTTTGTCGATGGTAAATAAGAGACGGCGTCTGTTACAATATCTTTTGAAAAAGGATGCTGAGCGTTACCAAAGCGTAATCGGTAAATTAGGTTTAAGCAAGTAATGGGATTTTGGAGATTGCAAAGAGATAGGTAGCGGAGAGCTAGTTATTTCTTCCACAGTTTCCAAATCCCCAAGAATATAGATGAGTAAAGTAATAACAAAAGAGACTACCTTAAATGGCAAGACTCTAAAATTAGAAACAGGTAAGCTTGCACAGCAGGCGGATGCTGCCGTATTGGTCACACTCGGTGAGACGGTGGTGCTGGCGACCGTGGCAACGAAGGCCGCTACCGAGGATATTGGTTATTTCCCCTTATCGGTGGAATATGTTGAAAAATACTATGCCGGAGGCAGGATTACTGGCCAGAAGTTTATCAAAAGGGAAACCAGGCCTTCAGATAAGGCGATTTTATCGGGCCGGGCAGTTGACCGCTCGATCAGGCCGCTTTTTCCGAAGGATTATCGGGATGAACTCCAGGTTATTTTAACCGTTTTGTCGTTTGACGGAGTGAACGATCCGGCGATTGCCGGGTTTATCGGAGCTTCGGCCGCTTTGGCTATCTCCTCGACTCCGTTTTTTGGTCCGATCGGTGTAGCCAGAATCGGCAGCAAAGGCGGCCAGATGATCGTCAATCCGGATTTGCAGGACCTTGATTTACTGGATTACCAGGTGACCGTTTCTGCGACCTCGAAGCGGGTAGTGATGGTTGAGGCTGAGGGCAAAGAGGTCAAAGACGATGTGATGTTTGACGCCATTAAAAAAGGTTTTGAAGAGAACCAGACAGTCGTCGACTTTATTAACGAGTTTGCGGAGGAAGCCAAAAAAGCAGGTGAGGCGAAGGAAAAAGTTGAAATTAAGCCTTTAGACAGTCTAATTGATGAGAAAGTTTTGAAAGAGGCTAAAGAGCTGGTACACACAAGAATTTCCGGGGAGCTTTTGGATACGACTAAAACCTGGCACGACTCCAAAGGTGAAGAGATCAAAGCCGAGATTGCCGATAAATATGCCGAAGTACTGACTCCGCTTCAGGTGACAGGGATTTTTGAAAAAGAAGCCAAAGCTATCATGAATGACCTGATTTTAAACCAAAACAAAAGGATTGACGGCCGGGGGATGGAAGAGGTTAGGCCCATTTACATGGAGGTTGAGCTTTTGCCCAGGGTCCACGGCAGCGCCCTTTTCCAAAGGGGTGAATCCCAGGTTTTGTCGGTTGCCACTTTAGGCCCGTTATCTTTGTCTCAGACTTTGGAGGGAATGGAAGGTGAGGCGCAAAAAAGATTTATGCACCACTACAATATGGGGATTAATCCGTTTGCTTCAGGAGAGGTAAAGAGGATTGGTGCTCCTAACAGACGTGATGTTGGCCATGGAGATTTGGTGGAGAGGTCTTTCCTGGGAGTTTTGCCAAGCGAGCAGGATTTCCCTTATGCCATTAGGGTGGTGTCCGAGGTTTTAGGAGCTAATGCATCAACTTCGGCTGCTTCGGCTTGCGGAACTACTTTGGCCTTGCTGGATGCCGGAGTTTCGGTTAAACCGGTAGCCGGAATTGCCTTAGGTTTGGTTACCGACCATGAAGATGAAACAAAATTCAAAGTCATCACCGATATGCAGGCGGCCGAAGATTTCTATGGTGAGATGGATTTCAAAATTTTTGGGACTTCTGAGGGAATTACCGGAATTCAGATGGATACAAAACTGACCGGAATCACCTTTGAAATAATTCAGGAAGCTATCAGACAGGGTAAAAATGCCAGGGAATCAATTTTAAAGAAAATGGCGGAGATTATGCCTAAGGTGGGAGATTTATCTGAGTATGCGCCCAAGATTGAGATTACCCATATTAAGCCGGAGGAGATTGGAATGCTGATTGGTCCGGGAGGCAAAAATATCAATGGGATTATTGCCGCAACCGGAGCTCAAGTCGATATTGAGGATGACGGAACGGTGATGGTTTCTTCGATGAACCAGGATTCAATAGATAAAGCTTTGGCCTCAATTAACGGAATGTTCAAACAGGTGAATGTAGGAGAGGAATATGACGGAAAAGTAGTGAGGATTGCACCTTTTGGGGCGTTTGTGGAGATTTTGCCGGGCAGGGACGGGTTAGTCCATGTATCCCAGATGGCACCTCATAGAGTGGAGAATCCATCCGATGTAGTGTCCGAGGGCCAGACGGTCCATGTTCGGGTAACAGAGGTGGATCCACAAGGCAAGATCGGGTTATCAATGTTGTTTGGCGCTGATATAAAGCCTGAATCGGAAGGGCGTCCGGGCGGGCGGTCCTTTGGAGGAGAAAGGAGGGGAGGTTTTTCAGGAGAAAGAAGGGATGGCGGACAAAGGAGAGAGTTTGGCGGCGGACGAGGTGGAGGGTTTTCAAGAGACAGACGGCCCAGTAGTGGAGGCGGCAGGCGAGGGGCCTTTGGCTCTGAGTCTCAGGCTCGAAGGGGAGGACGCGGAGGCAACCGCTACTAAGATTGATGGCGGCTTCAAATAAAAAAGCCTCAAAGAGTAAATTTCCAGAATTTAAAATTAACCGGGTTTGGCTTTTATCCATAGCCAGTGTTTTGGTTTTAGGTTTGGTTGGAGCAACCGTTTTTTTAAATTACTCGGGATTTTTTGAAAAAAGCCAGGCCACAATTTTTGAGGATCAGGGTAGTATAGCTTTAAAATTTAATATTGCCAAAAAGGACCAGGCCAGGGCTGATATTTTTGCCCGGGAGCTGGGGATTGGCAACTCCTGGCAAACGGACCTGAATTTAAAATTTGACGCTGGAACCATGGGTAAGTTAGGTGGAATTTTGCCGGTTACATTGGATTTAATATTTAAGGGGAGTGAACTGGATTTTCAGACGCCGGGGGTGAGGTTTTTAAATACGGGAGGGTCGGGGCAGGATTTTACCTTTGCCTCGGGCTCGGGAATATTAAAAATGCACCAGGTTTCGGACAGAACGTTTTTTTTAAGCCTTAAGAATCCGGCGTATCTGGAGCAGAGTGCAACCGAGTCCGGCCAGATATATTTGTCTCCCCGGATCAACGGGTTGTTTCAAGTGGCCCAAAAAATAGATACAATAGACTTGAGAGTGGACTCGGGCAATGTTGCCGGTTCAATCAGGTTAAAATAATTCATGGATCCTGCCCAAATTGAAAAGTTAAGACAACAAATTCAGACCGCTGAACTGCCTTCGGATATTTCCGTAAGGATGCTCCAGGATCTGGGCCGGGTGGAGATGCTGATGAAAGCAGGCTCCTTTACGCCCGAGATAGACAGGCAGCTGGCTTACATTGGTTTTGTCTGTTCCCTGCCATGGAATAAAGAAAGCCAGGACATTTTGGATTTGAACCGGGCTAAGCAGATTCTGGATAAGAACCATTTTGGACTGGATGAGGTCAAGGAGAGGATTTTAGAATATTTATCTACTTTGATCCTCAACCAGAAAAAGGGTACGCCATCGCATCCGCCGATTCTGGCTTTTGCCGGTTTGGTTGGTTCGGGAAAAACTTCCCTGGCTTACTCAATCGCCGAGAGTTTGGGCAGGGTAATTATCAGGATCCCCTTTGGAGGTTTGGGTGCGGCCTCCCAGCTTCGGGGAGAATCCAGGGTTAAGCCTGATGCCGAGCCGGGGTTGATAATAAAGTCACTGGCCAGGGCCAAGGTGAAAAACCCGGTAATTTTACTGGATGAATTGGACAGAGTAACGGAGAGCGCCCGGGCCGACATTATGGGAGTTTTGGTGGAGGTGTTGGATCCGGAACAGAACATGGCCTTTTTAGACCATTACCTGGACATACCGTTTGATCTGTCCCAGGTGCTGTTTGTGGCGACAGCCAATAACACCGGCAATATAGCCACAGCAGTTTTAGACCGGCTGGAATTAATCGAGATGCCGTTTTATACTGATGAGCAAAAGATCGCCATTGGCCGGAATTATATTCTGCCCCAGATTTTAAAGGAATCGGGGTTGGACAAGGATGTGATCAGCGTTGATCCGAACGTCTGGGAGGAGATTGTGAGACCCTTAGGATTTGACGGCGGGATCAGGTCTTTAAAAAGGAATATTGAGGGTATGGTGAGAAAGGTGTCTAAAAAGGTGGTGGAAGGGACACCGGGACCGTTTATAATTACCAGTGTTAATTTGAAAGAATTTATGAATATATAAAACTATGAAAGGAAAATTTTTATGAAGATAAGATCGTTTAAACCCAAAAAACAAAATGTGCAACAGGTAGAGGCTCCGGGCCCGGCCGTTTCGGTATTCCCTCATTCGTTCTCACTTGTTGAATCCAGCTCGGAGCTGCGGGCGCAGCACCAGGATTCCGCTCCTGCCAAGGGTGGTTTTCAGAACCCCCAGAATCTGCCCAAAGTCGGGAAAGTTCCGCAAAATACCGTCAGGCTGGTGCCATTGGGCGGAGTGGGCGATGTGACTAAAAATATGTATATATATGAGTACGGCAATGACATTATCATTGTGGATTGCGGAGTCGGTTTTCCGAATGAAAGCATGCTGGGAGTGGACCTGGTGATCCCGGATATCAATTATTTAAGGGACAAAAAGGACCGAATCAGGGGGATTATTATTACCCATGCCCATGATGACCATATTGGCGGACTGCCCTTTATCTGGCCGGAGTTAAACGTGCCGATTTATTCCCAAAAACTGACTTGCGGGATGATTAAGTCCAAATTTATTGAGCACAACATCCCAACCAATAAGATTAATGTGATGGGCTTAAATGACACCATCCGGCTGGGCGCTTTTGAGGTGAGTGTTTACCGGGTGTCCCATTCAATTCCCGATTCTACCGGGATTGTAATTAAAACCCCGATAGGCAACATCATCCACCAGGCCGATTTTAAGATGGACTGGACGCCGGTGAATGGCCAGACGACCGATTTGGGGAGGGTGGCCGAGATTTCCAGACAGGGTGTTATTTTAATGAATATAGATTGTTTAAGGGTGGAGAAGCGGGGTTATACCTTGTCCGAGAAGACAATTGAGAATACCTTTACCGAGATTGAGGAAAAAACAAAAGGTAAGATTTTAATTACCATGACTTCCTCTAACGTAACCAGGATCCAGCAGGCAATTAATGTGGCGGTAAAATCAGGGAGGAAATTGTCTTTGTCGGGCAGGTCAATGGAAAATAACTTCCAGGTAGCCAGGGACCTCGGGTACCTTGAGGTGCCGGCCGGGTTGGTGGTGGCGCAAGAGGAGATAAAAAGGTTTCAGGACGAGAAGTTAATGATTTTAATTGCCGGGAGCCAGGGACAGCCTGGTTCGGCGCTGGCGCGGGCGGCCAATAACGACCATAGATTCATTACCCTGAAGAAAAAGGATGCGGTGGTTTTCAGCGCCGATCCGATTCCGATGACCGAGTCGGCCCAGGCGGCTTTAATTAACACCCTGACAAAATTGGGCTGTGACGTTTATTACTCCGCCATGACTAGCGATCTCCATGTTTCGGGGCACGCCGCCCAGGAGGAGCTAAAGGTGATGCTGTCGGTGGCCAAGCCCAAATATATTTTGCCGATCGGCGGGGAATACCGCCATATGGATCTTTTTTCGCAGATGGCCCAGGAGATGGGTTATTCCGAGGATAAAATTTTACTGGCTGAGGATGGGGATGTAATCGAAATAAGACGGGACGGGGTAAGGATTGACGGGTCAACGCCTGTTTCCAATGTTTATGTGGATGGACTTGGAGTCGGTGATGTTGGGACGGTGGTGCTCCGAGACAGGCAGGTGATGGCAGAAGACGGGATTGTGGTGGTAATTGTGTCAATTGACCGCAAAACAGGCAAGGTTTTGGCTGAACCCGATCTAATCTCCCGGGGTTTTGTTTACGAGAAGGAATCGGAGGATTTGATTGAAGCGGCCAAGGAGTTGGTGAACGGTTTGCTTCAGCAGACACACCCGGCCGGGTCAAATGACTGGCGTTATATCAGGCATGAAATTGAGGAAAACCTGGAAAAATACTTTTGGGATGAGACCAAGAGGAGGCCAATGATAGTCACCATGGTGGTTGATTTATGATTTATGAAATTATCGGTTGGACCGGTACGGTTTTGATCCTAATAGCTTATTTCTTGGTCTCTACAAAAAGGCTTTCCGCCAGCTCCAAAAATTACCAGATGCTTAATTTAGTTGGTGCTTTGGGGATTGTTGTTAACTCCGCTGTCATGGAGCCTTTCCATCAGCCGGTCTGAATCTGGTTTGGTTGTTAATCGCACTCTACAGTTTAATCAAAATTGTTAAATAACAGTGGGCAGGGAGGGCGGGCAGGAGCCCTTTTATACTATACCAAACCCAAAATAATTAGGTCAAAAATGGTAGGGGTAAATCCGCCC
>CAYTPB010000017.1:0-8626 GCA_964439785.1 uncultured Gammaproteobacteria bacterium | reverse complement strand
GGACAGGGATATTAAAATGGGTGAAATGCATTAAATCTAAATTTAGTCTGTTAATTCTTTTTAAAAAAAGTGTCTGCTCGGCAAAGGTGTACCACCTAAAATTTGCCTCCACCTCTTTGAAGTTTGCCGGCAAACTTTGCCCTAAATCTTTTTTTAAAAGGAAGATAAAATACTCATTTTCTTTATCAATTTTAGAAAGATTTAAAATTAAATTTCGGACGTAGCGGCCGTTTCCCGCCTCGGCCCACATCCTGGCATCAATGCCGATCTTCATAAAAATTCCTTCAACACCACGGCGTCGTTATGTTCTTCGTCTTTGGCAGCGTATAAAAGTGTCACGGTTTTATTTTTCTTTTCCTCATCTTTTATTATTTTAACCAAATCTTTCTTTTCCGAAAGTTCCTTTTTATATCTTTTTTGGAATTCACTCCATTTTTTCTCTTCATGGTTAAACCATTTTCTTAATTCCTCGGAAGGCGAAATTTCTTTTAGCCACAAATTCAACTTAGCCTTTTCCTTGCTTACCCCTCTCGGCCAAAGCCGGTCCACCAAAATTCTGAAGCCATCTTCTTTTTCAGCTTTTTCATAAACCCTCTTTAGTTTAAACATATGCTTATTTTAAACCAAAACCCGTAAAATTATCACCAGCCCAAAGTCTATCCCCAAAGGAATCAGAAAAAATTTATCTAAAGTTCCAAAAAAATTGATTATTCCTCCCGGCATACTCTCCCAGGAAATTTTAACATCTAAAAGATAACCTATTAAAAATATTGCCCCTAAAATTGCTAAAACCCAAATTCCCCCTTCCATATCCTTTTTGGAAGAAAACATAGTGTTACCTATCTCAAACATCATAAAACCCAAAAGAACATAAATCCACAAATTAAAGTATCTGGATAAAGCCAGGAATAAGATCCCAAAGATTAGCCCTAATCCAAAAATTAAAGGAGCTGCTCCAATTATTAAACTCCTCAAGAAATCCACCTTCTCAATCTGCACACTCCCCAGCTTTACTCCGTCTCCCTCCATCTTTGGCATTAACTCTAAACTCCCAACTTTGGTAAACATTATTAAAGCCATAATCATATGTGAAATCTCATGGATAAAAGTCCCCGGCAAAAAGATAAAAGCTAAAATAGAAACTGTGGTCTTCATACTTTTAGTCAATTTATAAAAAATCTGTGACAGCCTTTTAGTTAAAGCCTTTGAAAAAATTGACAGCAAAAAAATCTCAACCAAAAATAGAATAAAGATCATTCCAAAACTATACCACCAGTTTCCGCTTTGCCAACCACCACTTGGTATTTATCCCTAAATAAACCAGCCAATTTATAAAAAAAGGATATCCCTTTGCCAAATGCTTTTTATAAAAAATTTTCATGGTTGAATAAAAAGCATTTAAAGATCTTTTTCTGGTTTCCACTGTGGCAGTAGTAATCCCCTGGGAGTGTTTCTTTAAACCGGAAGAAACACCTTTGTGATGGAGTATTGAAAGTGTAGGGACATACATTACTTTATAGCCCGCCTGCCGGATCCTAAAACACAAATCAATATCCTCGGCATACATAAAGTAATCCTCATCAAAAATTCCAGACTTCCCCAAAACTTCTTTTTTAGTTAGCAAAAAAGAGCCGGAAATCGCATCAACCTCATGAGGCTTTGAAAAATCGGATTTACTTAAATGGTAAAGCGAATCGTCTTTAAGAAAAAAGTATTTAAAAGAAGCCCAGGGGGTTGGCAAACCTCGGTGGGCCGTTAAATCGATTTTCCCGTCAGGCAGGACTATCTCCGGAGTGGCCGCCCCAACTTCCGGATTTTCATCCATAAATTTAACCATTTCAGGAATTATATTTTCACCGAACTTCACATCCGGATTTAAAATCAAACAATACTCTGTCTCCAGTTTTTCCAAAACCTGATTATGCGCCTTCCCAAAACCCAAATTTTCCGGGTTTAAAATATAGTGCACTTTGGGAAATTTTTTTTGAGCTTTTTTAATTGAATCATCTGTAGATGCATTATCTACCACATAAATTTCCATGGATACATCTTTGGTTTTCCTCAAAGATTCCAGAGCCTTTAAAAGATAATTTCCTCCGTTATAATTAACAATACTGACGGTTAATTTAGCCATTTACCACCTCTTGATAAACTTGGTCCAGTTTCTGCGAAATAGACTCGTATGAGTAATTGTCTTCAACCAGCTTTCTGGCGCTGAGAGCTATTTTTTTATAAAGATCCTTGTCCTTCAATAATTTAACGGCTAACCTAGCCAGCTCATCCGCGGTCTCACCCTCCAGATAATGTTTCCCTTCCTCACCGATCCCTGCTATCCCGACCCTGGTTGTAACTACCGGCAGTTTGGACGCCATTGCCCCTAAGATTTTTAGCCTTGTCCCGCCCGGCCCGTAAAGCGGGGCCACTAAAATCCCCGACTCCCGATAAGCTTTCTGGATTCCCGAAATATCATCAACTTCCAAATTTATCAAATCAATATTGCCATCTCTTAAATCCTCAATTTTGTCTGTGTACTGGCCAACCAGCAATAGTTTGGCGTCAGGCACTTCCCTCAAAATCTTAGGATAAACCTGTTTGGCTAAAACCCTGGCCGCCTCAATGTTTTGCAGCCAGGCATAATTCCCCACCATCAAAATTGTCTTATTGTAATGTAGGGGCGCATCTTCCATTAAATCCTCACCCACGCCGTTTGGCACTAGTCTGACTTTATCCTTCCCGACAATTTTTCCCATTACCAAAGCATCCTTTTCCGAAACTGCCACTACCCTTTTAGCCCTCTTCCAATAAAAACTTTCCCAGTATTTAATTTTTAAAACATCAATTGATAAAAGCGGACGTAAAGCCCTCAACCTGTAATTTTTGACATAATGCTGGTAAACCTGGTACTCAATCGTCTGGTCAACCAGTACCATCGGAATTTTTGTTTTGGGAATATGGGGGCTGACATAAAAAGTTTCTGCATGGATTAAGTCAAAATCCTCATCCTTCACAATTTTTTCCAGAGCTTTTTTTTCCGAAGGGGAATAATTTCTGATTACCAGAAACGGAAATGGGCTAAAACCGGTGTTAATGATATTTTTGATCGTCCAGGGTTTTTCCGGTCTTTTGAAGACATGTACCTCTTTACAGATTTTGCTTAATTTATCGACATACTTTCTCTCACTATCAAATTTAATTAAGGAACAAAGGACTATCTCATGTTTTTTGGAGAGCTGTTTAATCAAATTATAAGACCTGATCTGGCCACCTGAGGACGGCGGATAAGGCAAATAAGGCGTCAGCATTAAAATCTTCATGGCTCTTTATCCAGGGGGCTGGCATTAGGGTTTGGTTTAGTTAAATCAACTATTACAAAATCCGGCGTTTTTTCCAATACCGTATAATTCCTTTCTACCCATTTAGTTTGGGCATCTTCCGCTACGGACACCAAAGCTGTCACCCCATACTGTTTTATCATCTGGGGAACCGGCAGATAAACATAGGCCCAGCCCGGCCGGTTGGTCTGGTAAAGAAACGAGGTATCGCCCTGGTAAGGCGCTATCACCACCGCATTTTTAGGCAAAATTTTATCGGCCGCCATCCCCGCCTTGACAATGGAATCGTTATTAATCTGGTAAAGCCCCTTCACATCCAGCCAAGGCAGGTAAATTGTTAGAAGAAAAAAAAGCAGCGCTAAGGGGATTGTCCAAAGCCTGGGCAAAAACCCCTCAATCCCTTTGAAAAGCAAAACAATTCCTCTGGCTACAAAAATACAAACAGCCGGAATAATTAAGATCTGGTAATAATCATGCTGGACGTTACCAGTTGCCACCACCACCAGATATAAAAGCGAAGATAATGATAATAGGTGGAGGAACCAGCCCTCTTTCTCAAAAGGCCGCTTTAACATACCCAAAACGAAAAGAAACGTACCGGCCGCCCCCAAAATTTCCTTCCCAAACCTATCCCCGACAATCCATTCAAACCAGGCGGGACGGAGTCTAATATTGTTGCCGTTAAACAGCCACTTGGAAGCCGGAATCCCCTCGGGATGCTGGTTCATCCAAAGTCTCCATAAAAGAAGCGGAAAAATCCCGGTGATAACTAAAAAGTAGCGTTTCGGTATCGGCCAAAACTTCCCTTCTTTTTTGTAGTAGGAATAAAGCAATGGTAAATAATAAAAACCCACAAAAGGTTTGGTTAAAAACGCCACAACCATAAAAATCAGACCCCATAAAAGCTGGCGGCGCTTATTTTCCCAAACCCAGTTATCCAGAAAGTAAATTGACACCAAACCCGAAAAAACCATTAAAGGATCAGGCAAAATCACCCGCGAATAATAGATGCTGTAGGGCAAAATCCCGAAAAGCAGGGCGCTTAAAATAGCTACCGCTTCCCCAAAATATTTTTTGGCTAAAAGATAGATAAAAATTAAAGAACCCAGAGAAATAAAAATTGTAACCAGCCTGGCCAGCTCCTCTTTTACGCCTCCATTCAAGACATAACTAAAATAGATAGCGCTCTCATAAATCGGGAACTCGACAAAACGGTAGCGGTTAGGGTTAGGAATGGGTTTTTCTGCCACCCCCGACATATCGTCGTATTTTGGAATAAACGGATTAAAGCCTTCCTTGTAAAAATTTCTGGCTACAGCCGCCGTATCAGCCTGTCTCCATGAGTGCCAGTCGGCAATCGGGTTATTAATTTTATAAAGCCTGACCGAAAAAGAAACTAGTAAAATCAAAACCAGAATTATGAGTGAAATTTTTTTCATGGCTTTTCAATATTTTTAAAAGCAAATGCCACACCGGCAATCATCCAAAACAGGTAAGCAACCTTTGACGCCTCAAACACGTCTATAAACAAACCGTTAATCAGAAAAGAAAGTATTAAAACCACAACTCCAATTGAAAAATACTTGATTAGTCTGTCAGATGATTTACAAAGCCCCAAGATTGTCTTCAGTAAAACCCACAAAACCAATGCAAAAGAAATTGATCCTAAAATTCCCACCTCACCCAGCGACCTCAAAAAATCATTATCTGTGGCAATGGTTAAAGAACCGTACCCCGTCCCCAAAAATGGGTTTCTCAAAAGGGAATGGATAGCCCTTGGCCACTCGACTTGGGTCCTGATATCGATCGACCGGGACACATCCAGTTCGGTAGTGTTAATCGGCTCGCCCGGTGCGATGCCGATTGGCAGCCCCCCGGACCTGGACGATTCCCAAACGTTTAGCGCCGAATTTGTAGCGGAAGCTGTCGACTCTTTAACTATATTTATCTTGGCTGAAGAGGTGGCCACCTTTCCCGGGATCGGTGACGGGGAAGACACCTGATAGGTCGGCCCAACCTGATGCAGCAGGTTTACCTTAACCGTATCCACCAGTCTGGATCGAAGAGAAGGGACAGCCGCCAACACCACCAGGCTAACTATGACCAAACCAATAATTAAAATCTTTTTCCCTAACACCCAAAAAACCGCAGCCAATCCGATAAAGGTTGCAGCAAAAGCTGTCCTGGCCGCAGTCATCCCCAAAAGCGCTGCCGACAGTGCGCCGGCAACTAAAATTACCGCCCGGTGGATGGTTTTCTTAAAAAAGAAAAACAGCGTCCCCAAAAGCATCAAAACCATTGACAAAAAGACAGCTAGGTCATAGTAGCCGGCAAAGGTGGAGTTCGGCCGGGCATTATTGGTTAAAGTTAAAATAAGTCCCTTGGAAAACTCCCGGTTGTTGGTAGAAATTACCGGCAGTTTGGCCCAAACCTGGCCAAAGCCATATAAACAGACAACCACTGTTACAATCAAAAGCGAGGACAAAAATATTTTTAGCTGTTTTTTATTCTGGATGGTAGTATATGCCAAAAAGAACAGTGATATGCTTTCCACCCTCCTTAACCAGTTTAAAAACCCCAACGGCGGACTAACGCTGAAAGTAATCGTCAATGCCGAAAAAAGCGACAGCAAACCGATTGCCAAAAAAATTAAAACTGACCGGGTAATATTTTCTTTTAACAAGATTCCAACATTTTTTAAGTTGGCCAAAATCCAAAAAAATAGCGCGCCGGCAATTATAAAATCCTCCAGCCTGACTGCCACATAAGTGCCGTTAACATTTAAAAGAGGAAACTTTGGATAAAGCGGGATAAAAAACGTCAACCCGATCAGAATCCAAAAAAGTATGTTATTAGCTTTGGAATAATACCTTTGCATAAGTTAAAGAGGCTCTGGGCTTTCCCGTTATTAAAAAAGCCAGAGCTCTCAGGGAATAAAAGAAATAAATTAAAAGACTCAAAACCCTCTGGGAAGCCGTTCCAAAATATTTTTTATAAATATATTTTAATCCCCTAATCTCTCCCGCCCATTGTCTCAAGTGTGGATCTTTACTGGATGCTCCCCCCAAATGGACGATGGTGGCTTTGTCTGTCCAGCCCACCTTAAACCCGGCTCTTTTGGCCCTCAGGCAATATTCCACGTCTTCGCCATACATAAAAATATTTTCATCCAAAAACCCGATTTTTTCTATCACCTCTCTTTTGATCAGCATGGCTGTCCCTGACACCCAACCCACTTCCCTTTCCCCCTTAAAATAACTTTTAAATTTCCTGTGGAATGAGGGCAATTTCTCCCGGACAGGCACCAGCACGTCATCCAACCCCGAAACCCAAAAAAAGACCGGCCAGAGGGTCGGGGCGTCTCCGGCGTTTGGTTGAAAACTCTTATCCTTAAAAGTTAACTTGCAGGAAACTATCCCAAAATCCGCCTCTTTTGCAAAACGCTCCAGATTATCCAACGCTCCCTCCAAAACAATTGTGTCCGAGTTTAGCAATAAGTAATTATCCGCCCTGGCTTTTTTGAGCCCCAGATTATTGCCCTTAGAAAAGCCTGTGTTGGTACCGCTCTTAATTAATTTCACCTGAGGAAATTTTTTCTCCACCATTTCCGCCGACCCGTCGGTGGAAGCGTTATCCACCACCCAAACCTCCAACTCGGTTTTCCACTTTTTTCTTAAAATGGAATTTAAACAATTCTCAACTAAATCTTTGGTATTATAATTTAAAACAATCACGGCCAGTTTCATACTCTTTCTTTAGCAACCCTTCCCCCCATGTAATAAAGCGCCGCCATAGATACCCAAATTCCCAAGTAAACTATTACTCTGTTATAAACTTTTGTCGGGTAAAGCCTTAAAGTTACCTTTGACTGGTAATAATAGCCGTTGATCAAAGTCGAGGCAGTCAGGTTTGGCCGCAAATTGCCGTTGTCGTCAACCGGTTCAAAACCGTTGACGAAAAGCGACTCCCTCAAAGGATAAGTGTATTCCTCAAGATAGGTTGAGTACTGCTGGTCCCTGATATATTGGAACGCCTCCTCCGGCGGCCGGTTTATTCTGATTGATGGAATGGTAATTCCTAAAACCTTTAGGGTATCAAACCTTGACTTGTAAAATTTTGTGGCAAAAGCTCTTCTATCATCAGAATAAAATGCCTCCACATTTGGGATCTGGATGGTATCCCCCGATTCAGTTGACCTTAAAACATGGTCCGGCAATGGCGGAAAGAAGTAAACGCTTTTGATATCGGGAATCAGTATATAAATAAGTCCCAAAACAAAAATAACAGCCAAAACGATTTTTTTAATCATTGGAATAATCTGGCTCTACCTAATTTATAGTGGGGATCTTTTAGTTTTCTCTCCCCAATCACCTGGGCCGGCACACCGCCAACTATAGCAAACTCCGGCACGTCTTTGGTCACCACCGCCCCGGCGCCTATCACCGCTCCCTTGCCGATTTTTACCCCCGGTAAAATGATTGCCCTCGGGCCGATAAACACATAATCCCCAATCTCAACCGCTCCCAAAACTGCCGCAAACGATTCATCATTTATATCATGCTCACTGTTATAAATCATCACCTCAGAGGCGATATCCACAAAACTGCCAATCTTAAGAGGCGCCCTGCCGTCCAAAAAAGCCCTCTCCCCAACAATTGTTTCTCTACCTATCTCAATTCCCCTGGTGTTAAAAAACCTGGCCCCGACATGGATATGGGAACCCCAGCCCATTTTTACCCCGGCCAAATAATAAAAAAGTTTTCTAACAGAATGAATGGGAAACCAGCCTATCGAGTCAACAATCCAAAGCTCCAGATCATAAAAGTAGCTTAAGACCCTGTTTACACCCTTAGAAACCCCATCGTAGGTAGAAAGCACCCTGCCGTTTTTATCCTTAAACTTCAAACCTCCCTTAAAAGAGACATGTTCGGAATAAAGCATAAATTAATTATACAGGGAAATGCCTGGTAATTTCACTTTCCACCCAGTTAAACCCTAATCCTGGCCTGACGGATTCCAGCTGGCCTCTGCAACTTTTTGGACCGCCCGGTTCATGAATATGGGAATACCTCCTCTCCCGGACTGCTCATAGGCGGTTATATCCGGGACGGATTCCTCAAAAGAAACCTGGCCGATGCCAGACTCTGGGGCTCCGCACCGCTTGGAAATTTTCAAAATGGCAAAGAGATTTCAGCCGATACCGGCTTTGCGGAAAACTTTGACCTCTCCTCCCCTCCCCAAAACCTAAAACCCAGCAAATTTTTAAAAGAACCGTTTATTGAGTCCCCCCGGCC
>CAYTPB010000016.1:0-8779 GCA_964439785.1 uncultured Gammaproteobacteria bacterium | reverse complement strand
GCTTATATTTATAAAAGGATTATTGAGGAAAACGGCATCCCCCATTACCTGATGAAATTCCTGGGGCACAGAATCAATGCCAGGGAAGTTTTGAAAGAAGAGGATGATTGATTACATTTATGTCGCCGTAACGGCTTATGTTTTAAATGCGGTTTCGGTTTTAATAAGCAAGGTTTTACTCACCAAAACCATAAAGCATCCCCTGTCTTATGTTTTTTATATCAGCGCCACCAGTTTGGTGGTATTTTTGGCCCTGCCTTATTTGTGGATTAAGCACACACCCAGCCCGGACCTTTGGACCGTCACCTTAGCTTCCCTTTCCACCCTGGCCTGGACTATCGGAATCTATTTTATGTTTACGGCGCTGCGCCAGGGCCTGGCGGACAGGGTGGCGCCGGTTATCGGCACCCTCACCCCCATCTTTTTACTTTTATATTATGGGTTGTTTGACCGTTCACTGACCCTAAATGAGGTTTGGGCGGCGATCTTTATGACGGTCGGGCTGCTTATTTTGATTTTGCCTTACCTTGAGCAAAAAGGGACTGTCCTGGCTAAAAAGGCCAGGAATAAAGAGCTTTTGCTTGAGATTTTAGCCGGATTTTTCTTTGCGGTTTCCTATGTTTTGCTGAAAATGGTTTACGAGAGGACCGATTTTTTATCGGGTTTAGTCTATTCCAGAGTAATTTTGGTCCCATTAGTCATAATCATTCTGGTTATTCCAGGATTGAAGAGAATAGTTTTCGCCTCCGGCAAGGAAGATGAGATTAATTTATTCTCCAAGGCCGGAGTGCTGTTCATTGCCGGCCAAATCTCGGGCGGCGCTTCCCAGTTTTTAATAAGCCTGGGAATTTTCCTGGCTAACCCGGCCCTGGTCAATTCCCTTCAGGGGGTCCAGTATGCTTTTTTGTTTTTAGCCAGCCTGGTTCTGGCTAAAAAGTTGCCCAAGGTTTTCCCGGAGGATTTTGGGTACAGAAGGATTCTGCAAAATATTTTAGGTATTGCCTTTATTGCCTTTGGCCTCTTTATACTGGCTTACGCCAACGAAACACCCCAAAATGCCACCCTGGGGGTAACTTATACCCCTCGCTATGCCCAAAGCCTGGGACTCGATCCGAAAATTACCTATATTCAAATGTTGGATGATTTAAACCCCAAGACTATCCGGCTGCCGATTTATTGGGATGAGCTCCAGAAAAACCCCGGCGGTTTTGACTTTTCCAAAACCGATTATTATGTTAAGCAGGCTGAACAAAGAAAAATCAAATTGACTTTAGTTATAGGCTACAAAGTTCCCCGGTATCCGGAGTGTTATATCCCTTCCTGGGCCCGGAATATGACTCCGGTAGAGTTTAACCGGGCCGTATTTAATGAGATCGGGGCGGTGGTTGACCACTATAAAGACTCACCGTCGGTAGATGTCTGGCAGATAGAAAATGAGCCGCTGTTTCCGTTTGGAGTTTGCCCCCCGGTCAGCCTGGACAGGTTAAAGCAGGAAATTGCCGTGGTTCATCAGCTTGACCCCAAACATCCGGTGATGGTGACTGATTCCGGTGAGTTCGGGCTTTGGTTAAATGTGGCCAAAATATCAGATATAGTCGGGACTACCCTTTACAGGAGGACTTTAGCTCCTTACGTCCCACAGTTTAAATCCCCTCTGCCTCCATTCTTTTATCAGCTAAAGGGCATGCTGGTCCATCTGTTTTATCCTAAAAAGAGGATTTTTGTTTCCGAACTCCAGGAAGAGCCGTGGTCCAACAGGCCGTTAACCAAAACCCCTTATAGTTTACAGACTGAATCGTTCCCGCTAGAGGACTTGGGAGACAATATAACTTTTTCCAGACAGGCCGGTTTCGATACTATTTACGTTTGGGGGGCAGAATGGTGGTATTACCTTAAGGCGACCGGACACCCCGAGTATCTAAATAAGGCTATAATGATATTCAATGATATTAATTGATATAAATAATAACTATATCAATTTATAAATTTTTGATCTATTATAAAGACGAGTTTTCCTCACTTTGCCAATTTCAAAAGTCTAGTTAGCTAAAATTACATAGAAATTAGAGCAGAAATAATAAACCTATAGGCGTATAAATTAAGCTTACCTAAGGTAAGCTGAGGACGGTCTTAATGCGTAGAGTTAAAGGGAAAAACTTGGCACTCTTTAATAGGTCTTTTCTACTTTTAGTATTTCTTTGGGCTTTAAAAAGATTAGGTGATTTGGCCCTTTTCCCAATTAAGTTATTAATCAAACAGCCAACAAGGCTTTATTTATTTTTAGCCGAGGCGTTTAGGGTGGTTTACTTAGACTATATCAAAAAAGACTACACCTCTCCCCCGCTCAAACCTAAAACCAAAAAGAAAAGAAGGGTTAAAAGATCCCGCACCGGAATTATTAAATGGCTTCTGCCAACTCCATTAAAGTTGGGGATAGCTTTTGGGCTGGCGGTATTCTTGTTTTTTATTTATTCGCTCTTTCTGATAAATTTGGCCCATAACCTGCCCTCTCCCGAGCTCTTGAAAGATGACAACGGGCCAATGACGACCGAGTTTTATGACCGTAACGGCAAACTGCTTTACAGGTTATATGATGACAGAAACAGGACTCCGGTTAAACTTTCAGACCTTCCGCCTTATTTAATTAATGCTACTGTCGCGATTGAAGATAAAAATTTCTGGGGCCATCCGGGGATTGACCTGGTCGGTATTATCCGGGCGATGGCCAACGATTCACAGGGCGGGGATCTGCAAGGCGGTTCAACCATTACCCAACAGCTGGTTAAAAATACCCTGCTGACGCCGGATAGGACCTGGCAAAGAAAGATAAAGGAGGTTTTGCTGGCCTTCTGGACGGAAAAACTGTTTGACAAACAGCAGATTTTAGAAATGTACTTAAACCAGGTGCCTTACGGAGGGCCGGCCTGGGGCATTGAGGCGGCATCAGAAACTTATTTTGGCAAACATGCCAAGGACTTGGATCTGGCCCAGGCGGCATTTTTGGCCGGACTGCCGGTTTCCCCTACCAGGTACTCCCCCTATGGAACCCACCCCGAGCTGGGTAAAGAGCGCCAAAAAGAAGTTTTACAGAGGATGGTAGAAGACCGCTACATTAGCCAGTCCCAGGCTAATCAGGCGCTGGCCGAACAATTGACTTTTAATCCGCCGGGAGAGGATATTAAGGCCCCTCATTTTGTAATGTATGTCAGGGATTTGCTGGCCCAAAAATACGGCGAGAGGACGGTTTCCCAGGGCGGCTTAAAGGTATATACCACTTTAGATCTGGACACCCAGGACATGGCCCAACAAGTGGTGGCCGATGAGGTATCCAAACTTTCGGATTTAAATGTCACCAATGGCGCCGCCATGATAGTTGACCCCAGAAACGGGCAGATCCTGGCCATGGTCGGATCCAAAGATTATTACGACCCAAATATCGGCAACTATAATGTAGCCCTGGCGCTCCGGCAGCCGGGCTCCTCGATTAAGGTGGTAACTTACTCAACCGCGTTTAAAATGGGTCTGTCTCCCGGAACCTCGGTTTTGGATGCTCCGGTTGCTTTTACTACCCCCTGGGAAACTTACGCTCCGGTAAACTATGACAGCAGGTTCCATGGTGTGGTGACACTCCGGACGGCCCTGGGGTCTTCCTTTAATATCCCGGCCGTCAAAGTCCTGAATTATGAGGGTATCCCCAATTTCCTCCAGACCGCCAAAGAGATGGGAATCACCACTTTTAATAATCCGGGGAGCTATGGTTTGTCTCTAACTTTAGGCGGGGCCGATGTCAGATTGATAGATATGATGAGCGTTTACTCAACCCTGGCCGATATGGGGGTTAAGCATGAGGTTAACCCGATTTTAAAGATAACCGATTCCAAAGGCCAGGTGATTGAGGATGATACTAATCCTTCGGGGGACAGGGTTTTAGATCCCGGGGTAGCCTATATGGTGACCAATATTTTAGCCGACAACAATGCCAGAACCCCGGCTTTCGGACCTAATTCATTATTGGTTGTCCCGGGACACACGGTGGCGGTCAAAACCGGCACTACCGACGACAAAAGAGATAATTGGACTTTCGGCTACACGCCTGAGCTGGCTGTCGGGGTGTGGGTGGGCAACAATGACAATTCCCCCATGAACCCGGCCTTGACTTCAGGCGTAACCGGCGCTGCGCCTATTTGGAACAGGTTAATGACCAACCTGCTGCAAAACCGGCCCGATATAGCGTTCGAGCGTCCGCCGGACGTAGCAGACGGAATGGTTGACGGCCATAAAGATTTGGTTTTAACCCGGTCCCCCAGCTTTGCCAACCAGCCGATGGGTTCCAGTTTCCCCACCCCTGGAATTATCACCCTAACCAACCCGACTCCCTCCACCTTACCCGTGCCTAATCGGTAGGCTTGTGATAAAATATGCCCTATGGGCGAGAAGGGTTCTTTTGGGAAGAATTTGGAAAAAATTGCAATTCCGGTAGCGGAGGCCGCTAAACCGGCCTCTTTAGTGGAAGGTGCAGTGGCAGTTTTAGTGGGATCTGTGCCTTTGGCGGTTTTGGCGGGAATCCAATTTTTTGTCGCCAAAAAATATTTGGATAAAATTAAGAGAGAGCCACCCATCAGACACCCCAGCTTAGTCTAGCACTACCCAACCTCTTAAATCAGACTTCCTTATTTTTACAGGGGAAGTTATAAATTGCTCAAGAGAGCCCAGGAAAATTAAGGTGCCAAATTTAGAGAGTTTATGCTTATCAAAGAACTCTTTGTCAGCTTTTTTAGTGCCCAGAGAAATCAATTTTCCATAGTTGGTCCTGATAAATTCCCAGTCATCCTTGTCCAAACCCTCAAAACTTAAAACCTTTCTGGCCTTGAACTGTCCGACCACCTCCTTGCCCGGCGGCTTAATGTAAATGATGTCCCCTACTTTGACCTCGCCAAACGGAGCGATCCTTTTTTGGGAAAAGCGGGATTCGATCTTTTTTTGGCCGGAAAAGATGGCTTTGATTGCGTCTTCCGAAAAAATAGCCAGGTGTTTTGCCATAGTTTAGGCCAAATATACCATATATGGAGCTTGAAAGCTTAATATGTTATCATTCCCCATATGTCTCGCGCGATTGACTTTTTGAAGGAAGTTAGGGTAGAATTATCGAAAGTTGTTTGGCCCACCAGGGAACAGACAATACAGCTTACGATAGTTGTAATTTTAGTTACACTAGCCGTAGGCTTTTTTATTGGCGGAATTGACCTGGGACTGACTAAACTACTGAACACAATCCTGGGCACACAATAATGGACGACCAAGACGAAAAAAATTTAAACAGTGACGAGCCACAGATCCTGAAACAAGTTCAGGATGACAGTGGTGGAGATCAACAGATTGCCGCGGACGAGCCTCGCAATGACAGTTCTGAAGAGCCGGAACCCACTCCAGCTGAGACTGCTGATGAGGAAGCCCCAGTTAAGGAAGCTGTTGAACCAGCTAAAGATGATGCAGTGGTTGAGCCAGGTTCTGAGGGGGCCCAGCAGGATGAAACAGTTAATGAGGCAGAGCTTCCTTCCTCCGGAAGTGATATCCCGGCAGATGACATTATCCACTCGGATGACCCAAACGTTAAGTGGTATGTGGTCCATACCTACTCCGGGCATGAGAATAAGGTGGCGACAGCCCTAAAACAGCGGGTTGAAGCAGAGCACCTGGAGAATAAGATTATGGATGTGTTAGTCCCTACCCAGGAAAAAATTGAGATCAGGGGCGGCAAAAAGGCCTCGGTTAAGGAAAAAATCTTTCCGGGCTATATTTTAGTTAAGATGGTCTTGGATGATAATTCGTGGCTGGCGGTCAGGACTACCCAGGGTGTAACCTCATTTATCGGCATCGGCAACAAACCTACCCCGATCCCCGAGGCGGAAGTGAGGACTATTGTCAGATTTATGACCCAGGGCGCCGCTCCAACGTTTAAGGATGTTTTCATGGTTGACGATACTGTTAAAATAATTGATGGTCCATTCTCGGAGTTCATCGGCAAGGTGGATTCTGTGGATAAGGAGCATGGGAAGGTCAGAGTTTTGGTGTCCATCTTTGGACGGGAGACACCAGTTGAGCTGGACTTTTTACAGGTTCAGAAACTTTAAGGAGAAAAAATGGAAATAGATATACCTAGAAGAGAAGGAGAGATAGATCCGTCCCGGAGAAGAATAGCGGAGGGCATCGTTAATGAGTTGGTAAGGCTTGGTAAAGTCGGATTTGTAAATGCATTTGAGATCATAATTGAGGAAGATAATAAGCCGGATTCGGGCATGGGTCAGATGGCCAGGAGGTTACAGGGTGCCGGACTAATTGAGGAGGGTCAGATTGGAGTAAGACAATTTATCCACTTATTAGCAGGTTACGAAGCACAAAGGCCAACCATAGTGGGACTTGTAGAATACTTAAAAACTGAAGGAGAAGAAAATGCCAGCTAAGAAGATTAAGACATATGTAAAATTGAATATTCCGGCCGGGGCGGCCACGGCTGCACCGCCTGTGGGACCGGCTCTGGGACAGCATGGACTGCCTATTATGGATTTTGTGAAGGCTTTTAATGAGAAAACCAAGGAAAAGGCGGGTAATATTTTGCCTGTAGTGATCACAGTTTATGAGGACAGGACGTTTTCTTTTATTACCAAAGAGCCGCCTGTGGCGGAGATGATTAAAAAAGCCTTAAACAAAGATAAAGGTTCGGGCAAAGCCGGCAGGGAGATTGTGGGAACACTCTCAAAAGCTCAGGTGGAAGAGATTGCCAAGGCTAAAATGCCTGATTTAAACGCCAACACAGTTGAGGCTGCCATGAAAATAGTTGAGGGCACAGCCCGTTCAATGGGAGTAAAGGTAGGATAATGGCTAAAACAAGAGTAAAAGTGATTGATGATTCAAAGCCAGAGGCTGAGGAAGTGAAAAAACCAACCAAGCAAGCCCAAGGCCCACAAAGGGATGAGTTTGTTGAGAAGTTAAAGGCTGAGCTGGGAATTGAGGAAGAAGTTAAGCCTGTCATTCCCGCGGAGGCGGGAATCCAAAAAATAGATTCCGGATCGGAGTCCGGAATGACAAAAAAGGCGCCTCGAGATGACAAACAAGCCAAACCCAAGGCAGGAAAAGAGAAACCCCGATCCAAAAAATACAAGGAAGCAGCTGCTTTAGTAGATAAAAACGTAACATACCCACTCAATGAAGCAGTTGAGCTGGCTAAAAAAGTGTCTTACTCAAAATATGATGGGACTTTTGAGCTGCACGTTAACACCAACTCAAAGAACATAAGAGGTTTGGTTTCTCTCCCCTATGCTTCAGGTAAAAAAGTCAGGATTATGGCATTTGGCAAGGGGGCTGCAGAATCAGGCGCGGACATAGTTGGAGATGAAGCTGCCCTGGCTGAGATTGAAAAAGGCAAAATTAACTTTGATGTTTTAATCACCACTCCGGAGATGATGCCGAGGATTTCCAGACTGGCCAAAGTTTTAGGTCCCAGGGGGCTTATGCCAAACCCGAAAAACGGCACTATTGCCGAAAACCTGGAAAAGGCGGTTTCGGAGATCCAATCAGGCAAACTGGAATACAAAACAGAATCAAATAAAATGACCATGCACGTCTCGCTGGGTAAAATCAGCCAGCCAAGTGAGGAGCTCTCCCAAAACGTCAAGGTTCTTTTAACTACGATTGGCAAATCCAAGATCAAAAAAGCAGTTTTATCTCCAACCTTGGGCCCGGGAGTCAAGCTGGACTTAGCTAGTATATAGTATAGAGGACAGAGTATGAAGTATAGAGATTCTTTATACTCTATACTAAGTTCTGTATACTAAATTTATGAGAATTCCCTTCTCGCCCAAAATTATCATACTTTTATTTGTCATAGTTTTGGTTAGCATTCCTACAGTTGCCTTACTTTTAAAACAAAGGATAGATGCCCAAAGGCAGATTAACCAGCCTTACAATGGTACTGTCACCCAGGGGCATGAGGTCCCTAAAGTTTCCCCGATTTTAGACAACGGCTCGGCCAGCTCGTCCGCAAATATGGCTTCCAACCAGGGCGGCGCCCAAATTTCCTATGGCCCTTCCCTAGATTTTACTATAAGTATGCAGGGCAGACCGGCCAACAACCAGGGAGGCAAGGTGTTTGTGGGGATTTCCAGCGGTGAGCCAACCACCAATCCCCAATATATCCTTTCCTACACGGTTGATATGCCTCAATCAGGCACTTTTTCGGGTTTATCTTTAGCAGGGTTATCCAATGGGCAAACCTATACCGCTTATATTAAGGGCCCGGCCCAAATTGCCAAAGCAGTTTCCTTTGCCCTTACCCCAACAGGCGCCACTTTAAACTCGGGAAACCCGATTGTTTTGACCACCGGCGACTTGAACCAGGATAACCGGATTGACAACGCAGATTACACAATTGAAAAATCACTTTTGGGGACAACTCCTGCCTCTTCCAACTGGAACCCGAATGCCGATTTTAATTTAGATAACGTAGTTAACACCTGGGACCTGGAAATTCTTTCGTCGAACCTGGGCAAAACCGGTGATGGCGGACCATGGTATTCCAGAATTGATCAAACAGCATCAAACAGTGCGGAAATTAGTACACCTTCTAATATTGGAGGACCAGGCGGGTCAAGTTTTTCCTCTCCTCAAAATAACGCCCTTCCACCCTACCAACCCACCAAAAATGGTTACTGGCTCTGGGTACCCTCGCCTGATTGACAATGGGGTTTTAATAGGTTAGAATTTCATGAGCTTAAGACAGTTG
>CAYTPB010000015.1:0-8800 GCA_964439785.1 uncultured Gammaproteobacteria bacterium | reverse complement strand
TAGAATGCCATATGGACACTTTCAACAAAAAATACCACAAGCTCTGGATAATCCTGATTATAATCGGGACAGTCTCGATTATTTTATTTTCCCTTTTGCCTCTGTTTACCAGCTCCCAGTAGCCTTTGGTGTTAAAATTCACCCATGGAACTTTCTGATCCCTTAGCGGCAGCGGGCGGAATCGGCCCAAGCTTTATAAACAAATTAAAAAGACTAAACCTTTTAACAGTCGGGGATTTAATTAACCATTATCCATTCAGGTATGACGACTTTTCGGCAATTACCAATGTCTTGGAAGCAAGTGTCGGGCAGGTTGCCACTATTAAAGGGGAGATCTGGTCAATTAAAAATGTTTATACCAGGTCCAGAAAAATCCTGACTAAAGCTGTCTTAAATGATGGCACCTCTCCGATTGAGCTGACCTGGTTTAATTCACCCTGGCTGACAAAATCGATCTCAACCGGGGATTTTTTGCAGGTGTCGGGCAAAGTCAGTAAATACGGCAGCAAACTCAGCATTGTGGCCCCAAAATGGGAAAAGATCAACCCTTATGAGCAAAACCATTCCCTCCATACGGGCAGGATTGTGCCGGTTTACCCTGAAACCTTTGGCTTAACCTCAAAATGGTTAAGACAAAAGATTGCTTTAGTTTTGCCCAAAGTGATTGAAAAAGTTGACGACCCAATCCCGATTGAGAAAACCAAAGATTTGATTCCCTTAAAAGAGGCTTACCAAAAAATCCATTTTCCTGAAAATTATCAGGAGGCAGAGAAGGCTAAGGAGAGACTGAGTTTTGACGAGCTGTTTTTTATCCAGCTCCAGACTTTGCAAAAAAGGCTGGAGTGGAGGAAAAAACGCGCCACCATTCCCTTAAAAGTGTCACAGAAGGATTTGGACCTTTTTTTAATGAGTCTCCCTTTTGAGCTGACCGGAGCCCAAAAAAGGGTGGTTTCGGAAATTATTAATGATTTAAAATCAAATACCCCCATGAACAGACTGGTCCAGGGAGAAGTTGGGTCGGGGAAAACAGTAGTGGCGGCTGTCATCATTTATCTGGCCTTTTTAAACGGCAAAAAATCCCTGCTGATGGCGCCAACGGAAATTTTAGCCTTCCAGCATTTTAATACCTTGTCCAAACTTTTAGAGCCACACGGAGTTAAGCTGGGAATTTATACCGGCAGCAGAAAGATAAGCCGGGATGCGGATGTTCTAGTTGGAACCCATGCGCTTTTATCGGAAAAATTAACTGCAGAAAATGTGGGGCTGGTTATAGTTGACGAACAGCAAAGGTTCGGGGTTGAGCAGAGAAGCCTGCTCCGCTCAAAAGCATCCCTGCCTCACTTTTTATCCATGACTGCCACCCCGATCCCGAGGACGGTTTCCTTAACTTTATACGGCGATCTGAATATTTCAGTGATTGATGAGATGCCCAAGGGGAGACAGAGAGTCAGGACTTATTACACTCCCAGTTTTAAGAGAAAAGACGCTTATGGTTTTATAGCTAAAAAAGTTAGGGAAGGCGACCAAATTTACATCATCACACCTTTAATTGAGGAATCTGAGACTTTGGTTTCGGCTAAGGCCGCCAAGGTTGAGTATGAAAGATTAAAAAAGGATGTTTTTCCGGAGTTTAAGCTGGGACTCCTGCACGGGAAATTAAAGTCCAAGGAAAAAGAGGCGGTCATAAATGACTTTAAGGACAAAAAAACAGATATTTTAGTCTCCACATCGGTGGTGGAGGTGGGGGTGGATATCCCCAATGCCACAATTATGGTAATTGAGGGCGCGGAGAGGTTTGGGCTGGCGCAGATCCACCAGCTCCGGGGCAGGGTGGGAAGGGGTGAGAAGGAATCCTTTTGTCTGCTGTTTTCCGAAATCCCGGACCAGTCTGTAGTTAACAGGCTGAAAAACCTGGAAAGGATTTATGACGGGTTAAAACTTGCGGAACTGGACTTAAAAATTAGGGGTTCGGGAGATATTTTCGGGGTCAGGCAATCGGGCAGGTGGGATTTAAAAATTGCCTCACTGGATGACTTGAGAATGATTGAGCAAACCAGGGAGGCGGCCAGAGAGATTTTGCAGGGCGATCCCGAGCTTGACAAACACCCGAAGCTACGCCTAAAATTACGCGAGTTTGCGGCTGTGGATATTCAGCCGGACTAATATATAATTATTATATGCCACAGGAACCTAAGAAAAGACATTCAAAAGCGGCCAGGAGGGTTAGAAGGGCGTCAATTGCCTTAAGCGGCATTAAGCTGGTTGTCTGCAAAAACTGCCAACTGAAGACACCGGCCCATATGGCCTGCCGGAATTGCGGCTTTTACGCCGGAAAATCCGTCAAGGGAATTAAATTGCAGGCCAAAGTTACCAAAGCTTAACTTCCATGAAAACTGCCAAAGATCCCAGGCATCTTAATCGTATCAGGGTTATGCAGAATCTGTTTGCCTGGGATTTTAACCATAAACAAAAGCTTGAGAATGAAAGGAGCAAAGAGATTATAGATAACTTGGGGGAAATTGACGGTTTAATTGTTCAGGCGGCACCCCAGTGGCCTTTGGAGAAAATTAATAAAATTGACCTATCAATTCTCCGGCAGGCGGTTTTTGAACTGAACCATGACCGGGATGTGCCGGATAAGGTGATTATTGATGAGGCGGTAGAATTGGGGAAGGAATATGGTTCCGAATCCTCGCCTTCATTTATTAACGGAGTCCTGGGAAAACTGATGGCCCAAAAGGAAAGCGGGGACTTTACAAAAGAATAAAATTCTGAGAAGAATAAAGAGAGGAATTTAACAGATTAAGCCGGGTTGGAATCTGTCCGGAAAAACTATGGCAACACAAGCAGAGATAATTGAAGAAATTGCAAAATATTTGGGGGTTACAACGGCGGATATTGACCCGCAATCCTCCTTAAAGGACGATTTGGGGATGAGTCCGATTGAAATCGCTGATTTATTAAACCATTTGGCCGGCAAATTTGAAATTACCTTTAACCAGGAAGAAACCGAAGAAATTTCCACGGTCAACGATCTGTTGGTGATGGTGGAGGATTTATTGCTTGAGTAGGACTTAAAGTACCGCAAGGAACAGGCGAGTTAACCCTTAGGGATTAAGGATTAACCCATTTGGCCCTTGCTTCATAAATTAAACATGCTAGATGAAGCTATACTGAAAAAAGATATTTTCCAAACCGCTTTTACCCACCGCTCTTATTTAAATGAAGCCACAGGTGTAAAGGAATCCAATGAACGTTTGGAGTTTTTGGGCGATGCCGTCTTGTCTTTCATAGTTTCTTCCTACCTTTATAAGTTGCGGCCCAGCGATGCGGAGGGGGATTTAACCAATTTGAGATCTTATATCGTGAAGACCGGATCTTTAGCCAAAGCTTCCCAAAAATTAGACCTGGGCAGCCGCTTGAAACTGTCCAAGGGCGAGGAACTTTCGGGCGGCAGGGAAAACATTCAAATTCTGGCCAATACTTATGAGGCGGTTTTGGGGGCGATTTTTTATGATCAGGGAGTCGACAAGGCCAGGGAGTTTGTGGAGGAAACCTTAATCCCGCTTTTTGAAGAGGAGTTAATCTCGGGCCCGCCAAAAGACGCCAAGTCCCAGCTTCAGGAGATTTCCCAGAACAGGTTTAAGCAATCGCCCAGGTACAAGGTTCTGGAAACTACCGGGCCTGACCATGCCAAGCATTTTAGGGTGGGAGTATTTGTGAAGGGTGAAAAAATCGGCGAGGGGGAAGGATTTTCAAAACAGGTAGCCGAGGAGGCTTCCGCCCAGCAGGGGCTTCTGAATCTGGAAAAAAATGGAGACCCGCCGGAAAATTCCCCAAGTTAAATTTGATGATTGCTAAACAGGCTCGGATTTAATATACTTCCTCTTTGTAATTAAAAATATGCCAGTAAAAATAAGGTTAATGAGAATAGGTTCAAAAAAGCGGCCATTTTACAGGGTGGTGGCGGTAGATGAGAGGAAAAAGCGAACCGGCGGTTACTTGGACCTTCTGGGAACTTATAACCCCTTAACCGAACCCAAAGAGATTATTTTAAACCAGGAAAAGATTGACGGATGGAAGAAAAAAGGCGCGGTAATGTCAGATGGATTTTTGAGAATCATTGGCCAGGCTCCCCAGAGACCGCCCAGGAAGCCCAAAAAGGAGCAAAAATCAGAGGGTGAGGTGACTAAAGCGGCTGAGGCCCCAACCCCCGCCCAGGAGGCTCCTGCCACGGAAGGTGGAGCCAGTGAACAGCCGGTTGAGGAGGCAACAGAACAAGCTGCACCGGAGAAAGCTGAGGCAGAACAACCGGCAGCTGAGGAACCGTCTGATACCGAAGAAACCCCGGCAGAAGAATCTCAACCGGAAGCGGAAAATCCGAAAAAAGCCGGCGAATAAACATGAAAGACCTTGTCGAGTATATTGTGAAAGGTATTGTTAACCATCCGGACGATGTCCAGGTTTCGGAGGACAACCGCGGCAGTGAAATCTATTTAACTTTAAATGTTAATCCGGAAGATATGGGGATCGTAATCGGCAAAAGCGGCCAGACCATTAAGGCAATCAGGAAGATTTTAACCGTCAGGGCGATGGCGGATAATATCAGGGTCTATCTTCAGCTGGGGGAACCGGACGGCCAAAAGGAGAATTTCCAGGAAGCGTCTCCGGATGAAACCGAAGGCTAATGCGTATTTCGATCATCACCCTATTTCCTCAAGTCTTTGATCCGATTTTAAACTCCTCAATTTTAAAAAGAGCCCAGGGAAAAGGCCTGGTTGAATTTGAACTGGTAAATTTAAGGGATTTCGGGGAAGGGGTGCACCAGGTGGTGGACGGACGGCCCTATGGCGGTGGAGCCGGAATGGTTTTGCGGGCCGATATTTTAGCCAAAGCGCTGAAAAGCATTAAGAGACCCAAAGGCAAGGAATCAAAGGTTATTTTAACCTCCCCGGCCGGACAAAAACTGACCCAGGCAAAATCAAGGGAATTATCCAAACTTAACCAAATTATTATAGTCTGCGGCCATTACGAGGGAGTCGACCAAAGGTTTATAAAAAAATGTGTTGATTTAGAGATTAGCCTGGGAGACTTCATTTTGACCGGCGGGGAGATACCGGCCATGGCTATTGTCGATTCCGTCACCCGGCTGATCCCGGGTGTTTTAAAAAAAGAGGAGGCAACGCTTTTTGAAAGTTTCGAGGACGGTTTACTGGAGTATCCGCAGTATACCCGGCCGGATACCTTTGAAAAAATGGAAGTACCGGAAGTTTTAAAATCAGGCAACCACCAGGAAGTGGCAAAGTGGAGGCAGAAAAAATCCCGGGAGCTGACCCAAAAGAAGCGGCCCGATCTTTTAGATTAGGTTTACTGGAACGGGTTTGGTTTTCCTCTGGGGGGCAGGTTGATGGAGGATGAAGTGACAATAGAGGGCGGAACCTGCTTTTGGATTTTGGTTAAAAGGTCAATCTCCTGGGGAGTCATTCCTTCAATCGGTTTTTCCACATCGCCTAACACCGCCGGGGGGCCTTGGTAATATGATGACAGAGTTAAGCTAGCATCCAGCAAACCTTTACCGGAGGATGTTATCCCCAAACCATTCAATTTCATTATCTCTGGACCGTTATTAAAATTGCTAAATAAGGCATTTAATTGATTAGGAGAACCGAGTACCTCGATCTTAATCTCATAACTTTGGGCTGAGGAACCGCTCCCGGCAGTACCGGAGTTAGCACCTCCGGAAGAATTTCCCGCAAATGAGACCGACCCCAACTGAAGCCCAGATTCCCCGACCACTGTCTGGACCTGGCCGATAGCCGTAGGGATGTCCCGGTTTTCAGGAAGGACAGCCAGCGCCAAATTTAAATTTGACTGGTATTCATCGGTTTTTATGGAAGCCAGGGTCTGTGCTTTAGTATTTAAGGAATTTACCCTTTGTTGGGTATCGCTGATTAATTTATTGGTATTAAAAAAAGCGATAATTTGCGGAATGATTAAAAAGATCAATAAAAGCAGAGAAACTTCTATTGACAAAAGCGGCCAGCCGAAAAAGCGATATTTTCTAATTAGTTCCTCAATTCTTTGGGTCATGAGAGTGTTATCGTTAAATCAATCCGATATTGCCCGTTCGGGTCCTTGCTTAAGGAGTCTATTTTTACCTTCGTCACCTTGTTTTGGTTAATTCTCGGATCGGTTAGATTATTAAAAAATTGTTTGACGGTGCTGGAGTTGTCGGCCGTGGTACTTAAGACGGCAGTCCCCGGTTTGTCGAGGGAGACGGAGGAAAAGGATAGACCGGGAGGGGATAGTTTTACCAGCAGGTTATACGACTGGGCATAAGGGGATTCCTGGTTTGACAAGGAAGATATATCCTGCAGCCTTTCCTTCAGGTAAAAAACCAGATTTTCCTGGGCCTGGTATTGGTTAACCTTGTCTTTGGCGCTTTGCAGCTGCTGCTGGGCTTGAGCCAATTTTTGATTTTGGGTAAATCTGGCCAGCAAAAGGGTGCCCGTAATTGCCACCATCACCACTAAAATTAAAACCGCCAGCCTGATGAAGACTGCTCTTTTATTTCTGTCCTTTTCTAAAACCAGGATGTCGGAGGGCAGAAGGTTAATGAATATCTTATCCATACTAGATCTTTCTCAAAGCCAGTCCGACTGCTACCGAATAAAACGGCATGGGGGTAGCCAGCTTCTTTTTCATATCCGAATCCTTGTCGACCGCCACCCAGGGATCAGCCTCCTGAACCTCCAGCCCCAGATTATTGGCAAAATAGATGACGACTCCGGGAAGGGAAGCGCCGCCGCCGGTTAGAACGACCCGCTTGATCGGCCTTTGGGGATTTTGGGTCTCATGGCTTAAAATAACTCTTTTGGCCTCGTTCAAAATCACATCCACAATCGGCTTTAAAATCTGGAACAGTTTTCCTTCCAGCTGGTCTTCCAGCAGTCCGTAAACCTTTTTATACTCCTCGGCCTGGACCGGCTCAAAATTGAGAGCCTGGGCAACCGCCCTGGTTAAGGCAATCCCACCGGTGGAAATAGACCGGGTCAGTAAAATTAGCCCTTCCGAGACCACGGCGAAATCCGTGGCGATAGCCCCAAGCTGGACAATTAGGGTAGTCGGGGAAAATGGATTGTAACTGACCAGGGCACGGGAGACCGCCATCACTTCCGTTTCCAGGGCCAAAGGTTTAACTTCAGCCATATTGGCAATCTTGAGATATTTTTCCACTAAATTTTTGGGTGAGGCCACCACAAAAACCACTGTCCTGGACTTAGGCCCTTTTTGGGCGCTGCGGAAAATGATCTGGTAATTTAAATTTACGTCATTAATCGGCATAGGCACGAATTCCTCGGCCGCATAACGGATGGCCTGGGCCAATTCTTCATCGGTTAAAAAGGGCAGATCATAAACTACCCTGGTAAAGATAGCCGATTCGGGCAGGGCCAAAACTACATCCTTGGTGGACGGCTTGATCTCGGCTAAAAGATTTTTTACGGCAGAGGCAACAGCTTCCAGATCTAGGTCGGCATCGGAGATAATTCCGGGCTGGGGTGCCGCAATCTGGCCAAAAGAGATTAATTTTGGTGGAGTTTCCTTATGTGACAGAACCACTGCTTTAATGGATGAATAACCAATATCAATTCCGGTAACAACTTTGCTGGCCATAAAGTTTTCGGGCATTTCTGCCAAACGTGAGCAGTTAATTGGCCCTATTTCTACTGTAGCATTTTAATGGGAAATTGTGAATTAATTTACTGCACCTGGTAAGTCCCCTTAACGGCACTGTAGCTGCCGGAGGGTCCGGAGGTGAAGAAGGCCGAGGCCAAACCCTGGCTGTAGGTGACAATGACATTGTTGCTTAAAAGCAGTTCCCAAGCTGTTACCTCGGTCAAATTATTGTTATTTGCCAAAGATATACTACCCAAATTGGTATAAACAATTCCGCTGTTGCCGTTGTTGGTGATATTAATGGCAATTTGATGCAGGGGATCATCCCTGGTGTCGTAAGTTGACAGTAAAATCAAATAACTGCCGGAGTTGCCTGTGCCGATTAAACTGTTATTGTTGGCCATGGTGACAAAACCGTCGGCGATAATTACACCGCTTGATGAACCATATGAAGGATCAAGCTTGGCGGTGTCGGAGTTGGTCATATTGAAACTGCCGGTCACCCAGATTGGCGAGCCGACGATAACTGTGCAGGTTCCGGGCAAGTTGACGGAACCGATATATTCACCGGCCGGCAAAGCTGACGGGCAGTTATTAATATCGCCTGTGTGGACACCAAAGGAAGCGGCCTGGTTTTTCCAGTCCTGGATATTGGAGTCGGAAATCGGCATGGGTTTGGCTACCGGATCCGGCGAATCGGGGTGAAGACTGCCGGCTGTCACATTCTGCTCCAGCTGATAGTAGGCGCCACCGGTAACAGCCAAATCTTCCATGGTGTCGGCGTGGGCATCCCCGCCGACGAGCGCTCCGTTTTCCCCAATTAAGGTTGTGGCCACGCCCCCCATATAAGCCTTAAAACCCAGGTCGCCGTTTACGTTGGTCCAGGCCGGATTGCCGGCCTGCCAATTGCCCGACCATTTGCCCGTTCCCCTGGTATAGCCTTGGGAGACGTCATCCGACCAGGCCCAATAATTTGAAGAGTCAGAGGAAGTGTCAACCATAATCCAGTAGGGAGTGTCTGCCTGGAGGGTCGGCGGAGAAGAGAAGAAAACATCAACAAAGCCGTATTGTGACCCCACCAGGTTGGCGGTTAAAGTGCCCGATGCCAAAACGTTAAATTTAC